>JBMYZB010000025.1:0-15930 GCA_049609945.1 Flavobacteriaceae bacterium | reverse complement strand
ACTTTTAATTTAAGCAATCCGTTAGGGTTTCATATTTTTGATCCCACATGAGAGTCGTTGTATTGGGTTCCGGGAATATGGCGCAACAGCTGCTGGCGGTGTTTCAAAAGCATCCTCAAATTGAGCTTGTCCAGTGGTATTGCCGTAGTTCCAAAACCCTAAGCTTTGCCAGACAAGAAATACCTACAATTCACGATTTAACACAATTGGAAGTAGCCGACCTCTATTTGCTAGCCCTTGCAGACAATGCACTTGCCGAGGTATCTAAAAATTTCCAAAAAAGGGAGGTGGTGGTACATATGGCTGGAGGTATTCCCTTGGATACACTCCAAAACAAAGGTTCAAAAGGAGTTTGGTATCCCATACAGAGTTTTACCCAAAACCGAGTCATAAACTTCAAAGGGCTTCCCTTTTCCATTGAAGGATCCGATACTCACACCCTAGAAATATTAAGCACACTTACGCACTGGGTGGGAGGTCAGGCAACAATTCATCATTACAAGCAGCGCTTAGCTTTGCATTTGGCGGCAGTGGTATGCAATAATTTTACTAACCACCTCTACACTCTCACAGCAACACTGTGTAAACAACATCAAATTGATTTTGATTTGCTTTACCCTCTTATCGAAGAAACAAGCACTCGTCTCAACAATGGTAATCCAGAGCAATGGCAAACCGGCCCAGCACGCAGAGGAGACAGTCAAACTTTAGAAAAACATTTAGCCCTATTGAAATCACCATTAAAAGAAATTTATCAATTACTAACCAAAACCATTCAAGAACACTATGGAAAAAAAGAACTATAAAGCACTCTTACCTAAAATCACCACCTTTATCTTTGACGTGGATGGGGTGTTGACCGACGGTAAAATATTAATGACTGACGACGGCAGTTTTCTCCGAGCAGTAGATACCAAAGACGGCTATGCCATGAAGTGTGCTCTGATTCAAGGATACCGCATGGCAATTATTTCAGGAGGCACAAACGAAGCTGTTCGGGAACGATTTAATGCCCTAGGCATTGAAGATGTTTATTTGGGATCCCATCATAAAATGGAGGCCTTTGAAGATTTTAAAAGCAAACACCAACTCAGCCTTGAAGAAATTCTCTATGTAGGAGATGATGTGCCTGATTTGCCCGTAATGGAAAAAGTGGGTGTGGGCTGTTGCCCCCAAGATGCGGTGCCGGATGTTACCAGCAGGGCCGATTATGTGTCTCATAAGAAAGGAGGTAACGGTTGTGCCAGAGAAATTATAGAGCAGGTAATGCGGGTTCAAGGGAAATGGCGTTTAGACATTGGTGCATTTAAAGATTAAGCTGCACCATGATCAAAGCGATTATTCTAGCCTCTGGCTCACCCAGAAGGCAAGCCTTTTTAAAAGAAATGGGGTATGCCTTTGAGGTTCAAAAACAAACAATTGAAGAAAGTTATCCAGTGCATTTAAAAGGTGCCGAAATCGCTATTTTTTTGACCCATAAAAAAGCCGTTCCCTTTCAAAAAACCATTTCCTCAGAGCAACTTGTGATTACTGCCGACACCGTTGTTTGGCATAAAGGGCAGTGTTTGGGTAAACCCAAAAATAAGACCGAAGCCCAAGCCATGTTACATAAACTATCTGGCAGCACACACGAGGTAATCACAGCGGTAGGTTTTTTAACCGCTAGCAGTTATGAAACTTTACACGCTGTTTCTCAAGTCACTTTTAAAACATTATCGGAAGTTGAAATTAACGACTACATTGCTACCCAAGCACCTTTTGACAAAGCTGGAGGCTATGGCATACAAGATGCTTTTGGAAAAAGGGCCGTAAATCAATTGAAAGGCAGTTATTCTAATGTGGTGGGACTTCCAATAGAACCCACCCAAAAAAAAATTGCTGAAATTTTAAGAAGAAAGTAGACAGTCCATTCATTTTACCTTAAATTGTGGGTTTTATAGTAATTGAAACGTTTCATGAAATGTAAGGTCTTCATTTGGGGACTTCTGTTCCTCAGCCTCAATGGAATTGCACAATCCAGCAGCGAAATATACAAACAACTAAAAGCGTTTAATTTTTTAGGAAATGTGCTTTATTTGGCTGCACATCCCGACGATGAGAACACCCGACTGATTTCCTATTTTGCCAACCACAAAATGGCTCGAACGGCCTATTTGTCAATAACGCGTGGCGACGGTGGACAAAACCTTATCGGCACCGAATTGGAAGAAAACTTGGGGGTGATTCGTACCCAGGAACTGTTGGCCGCTCGAACCGTTGATGGTGGACAGCAATATTTTACCACGGCCAAAGATTTTGGTTATTCTAAACATCCTGACGAGGCTTTTTCTGTTTGGGACAAAGAAGCCCTTTTAGCTCAAGTGGTCTATCGCATTCGAAAATTCAAGCCCGATCTCATCATCAACCGCTTTGATCATCGCACCCCAGGGAGTACTCACGGACATCATACTGGTTCGGCCATACTCAGCCATGAAGCTTTTAAATTGGCTAATGATCCAAATGCTTTTCCGGAACAACTTCAAGAGGTTGATTTATGGCAACCTCAACGCCTTTTTTACAACACCTCATGGTGGGCCTATGGGAGTAGAAATGCCTTTGAAAATGCCGATAAATCCAATATGGTGGAAGTTAATGGCGGTGTTTATGATCCGCTTACCGGGCAAGACAATACTGTGGTGGCCGCTCAAAGCAGAAGTCAACACAAATCACAAGGGTTTGGGAGCTCCCCACAACGGGGAAACGCTTCAGAATATTTAGAGCGAATTGCAGGTCCCATGGTGCGAGAAAACGATCCTTTTTGGGGTATAGACACTAGTTGGAAGAGAGTGAAAGGAGGTGCAGCCATTGCTTCTTTAATGGATGCTATTATTGCAGCATTCGACTTTAATCAACCCCACAAAAGCGTGGCCAATCTTTTATTGGTGTATGAAAAAGTGGAACAATTGGAAGACGCCTTTTGGAAGGCTATTAAGCGGGAGGCAATAGCCAAACTAATCAAAAGTTGTTTGGGACTTGAGGTACAGGCCAATGCAGCAAACGCTCTGGGAACACCGGGAACTCCCATGAAAGTGGCATTCATGGTTCATCACCCCAGTCCCATAGCGTTAACCTTAAAACATATTAAAGTGAATGAAAAAACAATACTCGGAAAAAAACTTGAGCAAAACAATTCGTTTCGATCCGAAATAAGCCTACTCCTTCCTGATCAATACACAACACCCTATTGGCTTTTGGAAAAAGGCAGCGTGGGCAATTACTCGGTTGGTGATACAAAACTAATTGGCACGCCGGAAACACCCCCAGTGGTGGAAGCCCAATTTACTTTTGAAATCAATGGCAAACCTTTTGTGCTTTCTGTACCCCTAAAATATAGAACCACAAGTCCCGTGGCTGGAGAAGTGATTGCCCCTTTTCACCTACTCCCTAAAGTTACTTTGGCATGGGAAAAGCAAGTGGTGCTCTTTTCTGAAACCAAACCTAAAACTGTTCGGTTGCAACTAAAAGCCCATGCTCAAAAAGTGTCTGGACAGGTTTCTCTAAAAGTCCCCCTAAAATGGCAAATAACTCCCACCAGCCAACCCTTCGAAATTGCTCAGAAAGGCAGCACACAAACCATTGAATTTTTAATAACACCTCCAAATAGTACTAGTGAAGCCAACCTTTCAGCAACAGTTAATGTGTCAGGAAAGACCTATCCCTATGCGCTACAAGAAATTGACTACGATCACATTCCAAAGCAATATATTTTGCAACCCAACACCTTAAAAGTGAGTAGAAAAACACTACAAACATCGGTAAACAAAGTGGGCTATATTGCTGGAGCGGGAGATAAAATTCCCGAGAGTTTAGAAACAATAGGAATTGAAGTGGAACAACTCAAGGTAGAAACACTCCAACTGGATCAGATCACTCATTTACCCACTTTGGTGGTAGGTATTAGAGCCTTCAATGTCTTAGAGGCCCTAAAAACAAAAAACAAACTACTATGGGACTATGCCGCCCAAGGGGGCACTGTTGTATTTCAATACAACACCAGTAGAAACTTAAAAACACAAGACCTTACCCCCTATCCACTTTCGCTATCTAGAGATCGAGTGACCAATGAAACAGCAGCAGTCACCTTTTTAAATCCCGCCCATCCCCTACTCAACAGTCCCAATACAATTACGGCTAAAGATTTTGATGGATGGGTGCAAGAGCGCGGTTTGTATTTTCCTAATCAATGGGATCCTCATTTTGAACCCCTTTTTGGCATGGCCGATTCTAATGAATCGCAAAAGAATGGGAGTCTGTTGGTGGCCTCTCATGGCAAAGGGCAAATCATCTACACGGGCTTAAGTTTTTTTAGACAGCTCCCCAAAGGTGTGAGTGGTGCCTATGCACTATTTGTAAATCTTATTTCCTACGGCCATGAAAAAAAATAAATTGTCCATTTATTATATCCTCTTAGGTGTTAATGCCCTATATCTTGTTCTCTTCTATTGTTTTATGCAATTTTTTCAAGGATGAGTTACTGGGATTGGATCGTATTGGTGGGTACCATTGGCTTTATCGTTATTTATGGAAGTTGGAAAAACAGAACCCATAAAAATATTAAGGAATATTTAAAGGGGAACAATAAGGCCACTTGGTGGACGGTAGGGTTGTCTGTTATGGCCACCCAAGCAAGTGCCATTACCTTTTTATCCACTCCAGGACAGGCCTTTCATGACGGTATGGGATTTATACAATTCTACTTTGGTTTGCCTTTGGCCATGGTGGTGATCTGTCTTTTCTTTATTCCTGTATATCACAAATTAAACGTTTATACAGCTTACGAATTTTTAGAACAACGTTTCGATTTAAAAACCCGTACCCTAACGGCCTTGCTTTTTCTTATTCAAAGGGGTCTAGCCGCTGGAATCACCATTTATGCACCCTCCATCATACTTAGTGTTGTTTTGGGTTGGCCTTTAAAAGTATTGGTAGTGATTATTGGCTTGGTGGTTGTGGGCTACACGCTCATTGGAGGCACCCATGCCGTGAGTGTTACACAAAAACAACAAATGTTTGTCATTTTCTTAGGCTTGTTTCTCACTTTTTATTTTGTACTGCAAGGCATTCCGGAAAGTATTACATTTGACAAAGCCCTCCAAATTGCCGGAAAAACGGACAAGCTCAATTTGCTCAATTTTGAATTCAATTTTAGTGAACGTTATACCCTATGGAGTGGGCTTACCGGTGGCTTATTCTTAGCCCTCTCCTATTTTGGTACCGATCAAAGTCAAGTGCAACGGTACCTTTCGGGAAAATCTGTCCGCGAGAGCCAATTGGGACTCATCATGAACGGCTTTTTAAAAGTACCTATGCAATTTTTTATTTTGTTGCTTGGGGTGATGGTATTTGTTTTTTATCAGTTTGAAACGGCCCCGCTTCACTTTAATCAAAAGGCCCAACAGGCAATGCTTAATTCTCCAGCAGCGGAAGAATATCTAGCCTTGGAAGCTGAAAATAGAGCCACCCAAAAAGAATTAAAAGTACTCTTGCTACGTCCTGATTTTTTTGAAAACCACACCCAATATGATCATTATAAAACCCTAGAATATCAAGAAAAGGCTCAGCGCGCCAAAGCCAAAGAAATGATGGCCGCAAACACCCAAGGCATTGAAATTAATGACAAAGACTATGTGTTGATTTCTTATGTTTTGCAACACCTGCCACAAGGCTTAATTGGTTTGTTGTTGGCCGTCATTTTATCAGCCGCCATGAGTTCTTCTGCTTCCGAAATAAATGCCCTCGCAGCCACAACCACCATAGATTTATACCAAAGACATATAGGAGGAAAAACCGCCTTACATTATGTTAGTGCTTCAAAAGCTTTTACCCTATTGTGGGGGCTCATAGCTATCGCTTTTGCCAGCATCAGTAATCTCTTTGAAAACTTGATCCAATTGATTAATATTATTGGTTCTGTGTTTTACGGCACCATTTTAGGGGTTTTTTTAGTGGCCTTCTTTATCAAAAAAATTGGAGGTAAAGCTATCTTTTGGGCTGCCTTAACCACCGAACTCTTTGTGTTGGTCGTTTTCTCCTTGGATATTGTCAGTTTTTTATGGCTAAACGTGATTGGTGCACTTGGCACTGTGTTGCTGGGGCTCCTCTTTTCCGCTGGGTCTAAGAAATAACTTTAAATAAATATTCTAATTATTTTTCCACGTCTCAATATCCGCTTTATTCATCCGTACATAATCGGGATTGCCCGCTTTTTCTGCCAATTGTAATGATCTTTTGGCAGCTTTAATGGCGGCTTCTTTTTGGTTAAGCGCAGCAAATACTTTGGCTTGCAATCGAAACATCCAATACTTATCATCTTCCATTTGTACGGCTTGTGTAATCCATTTTTGGGCCTGTTGCATATCCATTTTTTCACTAAAGTAATAGGAAGCGGCATTGTAATAATCTCCGGCCTTAGGGTTGTTATCTAACGTTTTTACAATGGATTGCATGGCTTTTTCTTTGGCCGGTACAACCAATGCAATGGGGAGTATAACTTTTTCCCAAGCCAACGTAATGGTGGCTCCATCATTGGTTAAGTGGTCTACACTTATGGTGAAAGTTTCCAAAGCTTCAGCCTCGTATTTTACAGGAAGGGTAATGGTTGTTGCCACTTTTTGGTCATCCCACTGTTGCGGTATCCCCCAATTTTCGGTGTCGGTGTAAAAATAGAGTGTCCAAGTGTCTTTACCAGGTCTAGTAAAGAGCGCATAGGTACCAGCAGCTAAGGTTTTGTCTTCCACTTGCACCGGATCGCTAAATTGGAACGTTGTGTTTTTATTGGCTCCCGTGCGCCACATTTCATCGAAGGGCACCAAACCGCCCATTATGGTTCGCCCGCGCATGGAAGGTCTTGAATAGTTAATAACCACTTCTGTTAAACCCACCGTTTGTTTGATTTGTGATGTGGGACTGGGCTGAGGCACTTTAACTTGAGCCTGAAGTAAAGAAACTAAAAACAGAGGTAATAGGTAACAAATTTTTTTCATGGTATATAATTTAATTTCGATTCAAAACACATGAAATGTAGTGATCTTTCTCTAATAATCATGAATAAATTGTTGATAATATTGTTTAATTTTTAATACATAATATTAAACAATATTCTTACTTTTGGAAAAAAGCTATGAAATTGTATCGATTAGAAACAATTCAGAATCTACCTATTTCCATAGAACAAGCATGGCAATTTTTTAGCGACCCAAAAAATCTTAAACGTATTACACCTAACTATTTAGGTTTTAAAATTGTTAAAGGCGCGGAGACTGCTATGTATGCCGGACAAATTATTGAATATGTGGTTACACCTCTTTTCGGAATTCCTTCCACTTGGGTAACGGAAATTACACATGTGAAAGAACCGGAATATTTTGTGGATGAACAACGATTTGGACCTTATGCTCTTTGGCATCACAAACATTTTCTGAAACCCATTAAAGGAGGTGTTGAAATGATTGACATTGTAGATTATAAAATTCCATTTGGGATATTGGGCCGCATGGCACATCCTATTTTAGTGGCCCCCAAGTTGAAAGAAATTTTTAACTACAGAGAGAAAACACTAATCGAACTATTTGGAACCTATTCAAATGAGTAAACAAAAAAACATATTAATAATTGGAGGTAGCGCTGGCATTGGCGGCGCACTCACTAAACTTTTGGCGGCAGAGCATCAAGTATATGTGGCCAGTAGAAATCCTGAACAACTAACTGGGGTGGATTATACACCCATCGTTTTAGACGTTACTCAACAAACAATTTCTTTAGATTCACTACCAGCAACCCTTGAGGGATTTGTTTATTGTCCGGGTTCAATTAATTTACGTCCTTTTAAGGGCCTTAAAGAAGAAACCTTTCAAGAAGATTTTAATATTAATGTATTGGGTGCCATTCGAAACCTACAAGTGGTTGCCCCTCTTTTACAAGCGGCAGAGAACGCTTCCGTTGTATTTTTTAGTACGGTGGCCGTGCAAACCGGTATGCCTTTTCACGCATCCATTGCAGCGGCAAAGGGAGCCCTAGAAGGTTTAACCCGATCTTTAGCCGCCGAGTGGGCACCCAAAGTTAGAGTTAATACAATTGCGCCTTCCCTTGTGGATACTCCCCTAGCCGAAAAATTCTTAAACAATGAAACTAAAATGGCTAAAGTGAACGAAAGACATCCACTGAAACGCGTTGGAAAAGCAGAAGAACTGGCCAAAGCCGCTGCCTATTTACTCAACAATGATAGCCAGTGGATGAGTGGAACCATTTTACAATTAGATGGTGGTATTGGAAATTTAAAAATATAATCAATGGGCGTCACCCTATTTTGGTTTCGAAGAGACTTGCGTTTAGAGGATAATCAAGGCCTCTATCAAGCATTAAATCAATCCAAACAGGTTCGTCCCGTTTTCATTTTTGACACTCAAATACTTAAAAAACTACAAAGGCAGGATGCCCGAGTAGAATATATTTTAAATGCCTTGGGCAATCTTAATGATGCTATGAAGAAGAACCGATGCTGCATAGGAATGTATCACGGGGAGCCCAAGGCTATTTTTAAAAAATTGATACAGCAAGAAAAAATAGATCGCGTGGTTGCAAACCACGACTATGAACCCTATGCGCAAAAAAGAGATGCCGAAATTAAGGGCTTATTGGAATCTGAGGGTGTTGTTTTCGAAACCTATAAAGACCAAGTCATTTTTGAAAAAGAGGAGGTGGTTAAAGACGATGGCACACCCTACAAGGTTTACACTCCCTACTCAAGAAAATGGTTGGAACGTTGGAAAGATGACCCACCCAAGCACTATGGCAGTGAAGAATTACTGCATCATTTGGAACCCAATTCTAATTTACCTCAACTTTCACTTGCCGACCTAGGCTTTGAATCATCCTCTCTAAAAATGCCTTTATCTAATACTCATGAGAGCGTAATGGATGCTTATGAAGCTACTCGAAACTATCCGTCTTTAGACAGTACCTCACGGGTAGGTACAGCCCTTCGCTTTGGAACCATAAGCATCAGAAAATTGGCCCAAAAAGCAGCATTAAGAAAAGAGATTACCTATTTAAAAGAGTTAATCTGGAGGGAGTTTTTTATGCAAATACTTTGGCATTTTCCGCACACTGTAAACAAGAGTTTTAAACCCCAATATGACCGCATAGAATGGCGCAACAATGAGGAAGAATTCCAACGGTGGTGTGCTGGAGAAACAGGCTATCCCTTTGTTGATGCTGGGATGAAAGAACTCAACACAACCGGATTTATGCACAATCGGGTGCGCATGTTGGTGGGTAGCTTTTTATGTAAACATTTGCTTATTGATTGGCGCTGGGGTGAGGCCTATTTTGCTCAAAAATTAATGGATTACGAAATGGCCAGTAATGTGGGCAATTGGCAATGGGTGGCCGGTTGCGGGGTAGATGCTGCACCATACTTTCGGATTTTCAACCCCACCGATCAAATAAAAAAATTTGATCAAAAACACGAATACCTAAAAAAATGGGTGCCCAATTATCAAGAACTCGATTACCCCCAACCGGTAGTGGAACACAAATGGGCTAGAGAACGTTGTTTAAAAACCTATAAAGCGGCTCTTAATGCCTAGAGGGGTGGCCAAAAACAATTTGCCACAGAAAATTTGCGTTAGTTGTCAACGGCCTTTTAGCTGGCGTAAAAAGTGGGAGAAAAATTGGTATGAAGTAAAATATTGTAGTAAAAAATGCAGAAAAAAAAAGGAAGCGCCTTCATCTGGTTACGAAACGATTTAAGGATAAACGACCATTATGCGCTTTATCATGCCACCCAAAAATACCAAAGAGTGGTTGCCTATTACAGTTTTGACCCTGCCCTTTTTAAAACCACAAAATGGGGTTTTAAAAAAACGGAACGATATAGAGCACAGTTTCTTATCGAAAGTGTTCTTCAACTTCAAAAGGATTTAGAGAAACTCAATATAACCCTAATAATTGAGCATAGAAATCCGGTTGAGGGTATTGTTCAATGGATCCAAAAATTAAACACAACTCACCTCTACTTTCAGAGTGAATGGACTAGTGAAGAAAGGCAACAAAGTGAAGCAATCAAAAAGCAAATAGAGGATAACATTGAGATTCACCAATTTTACGATCAGTTTTTATTCCACCCAAACGATATTCCTATAGCCGTTGAAAACCTACCAGAGGTTTTTACCGTGTTTCGAAAAAAGTGTGAAAAACACGGCAGAGTTCGCCTCTCCCTAGGAGTGCCTTCACCCATGGAAAAAACAAATTTGCTAATTGTGCCCTTTGAAGTGCCCTCCCTAGAAACACTTGGTTTGGAAACGTTTGAAAAGCATCCTCACTCCGCTTTTCCCTTTGAAGGTGGGAGTGCAGCAGCCCACCAACGACTAGCACATTATTTTTGGAAAACCAAAAAACTTTCCTTTTATAAACAAACCCGAAACGGCCTTTTGGGTATTGACTACAGTTCCAAGCTTTCGGCATGGTTGGCCAATGGTTCACTCTCTCCCAGAGAAATATATTGGGCTGTAAGAAAATATGAAAAAGAGGTTGCCAAAAACCAATCCACCTATTGGTTGATTTTTGAGCTTATTTGGCGAGATTACTTTAAATATATTTCGCTAAAACACAGTGATAAAATCTTTCATCTTGGTGGTATTTTAGAAAAAAATTACAATTGGAAAAACAGTCAAAAAGCGTTTCGCTCATGGTGTGAAGGAACCACTGCAGAGCCTTTTGTGAATGCCAACATGATTGAATTGAATAAAACAGGCTGGATGAGCAATCGAGGCCGGCAAAATGTAGGTTCCTTTTTAGCCAAAAACATGTTATTAGATTGGCGTATGGGTGCTGCCCATTTTGAATCAATGCTCATTGACTATGACGTGCATAGTAACTATGGAAATTGGATGTATGTGTCTGGTGTGGGCAATGATCCGAGAGATCGAAAATTTAATGTGCGCTGGCAAGCAGAACGCTATGACACCCATGGGAAATTTCAACAATTATGGAATCAAAAAACGTTGTTTGAATGATTTTACGTCTGCTATTAGGAGACCAACTCAACCCAAACCATCCGTGGTTTGATGAGGTAAATAAAGACACCTTATATGTGCTCATGGAAATGCGTCAAGAAACGGATTATGCCCCCCATCACATACAAAAGGTAATTGCTTTTTTTGGGGCCATGCGTAATTTTGCAGAAAGCCTTAAACAAATGGGACATCAACTCCTGTATTTCACTTTAGACGATCTGGAAAATAAACAAGAATTGACTGCTAATCTCAATCAAATAATAACAGCACATAAAATCAACTGTTTTGAATATCAGGAACCTGATGAAATACGCATAGATGAACAATTAAAGGCCTTTTGTAAAACCCTATCCATTCCGCATCAATGTGTTTCATCAGCCCACTTTATGACTTCAAGAGAAGAATTATCTAACTTTTTTAAGGGAAAAAAACAATTGATCATGGAGTTTTTTTATCGCCACATGCGTAAAAAATTTGATATACTCATGCAGGGAAATCAACCCGAAGGTGGCCAATGGAATTTTGACAAAAACAATCGAAAAAAGTGGAAAGGAAAGCCCGCCATTCCACAAGCCTATTTACCCCAACAGCAACTCCTCAAAAGCCTTAATCAACTTCTCCTCAAAAACAATGTAAAAACGATTGGGCAGTTTAATGAAAACCAGTTTTATTTTCCCTTGAAAAGAGAAGAAGCCTTAAGGCAATTGGATTATTTTTGTGAGCATCTCCTTTGTTATTTTGGCGACTATCAAGATGCTTCCCACACAGAAGAAATTAATTTATTTCATTCTCGTCTCTCCTTTGCCTTAAATGTAAAAATGATTAGTCCGTTAGAGGTAGTAGAAAAAACCATTAATCATTATCATCAAAACAAAGAAACCATTGCGCTGTCTCAAGTGGAGGGTTTTGTTCGCCAAATTATTGGTTGGAGAGAATATATGCGCGGCATTTATTGGCAAGAAATGCCAGGCTACAAGAAACTCAACAAATTGGATAATAAAAATACCCTTCCTGATTTTTATTGGACCGGAAAAACCCAAATGAATTGCCTCCACCATAGCGTTTCAAATTCTTTGGAAAACAGTTATGCCCACCATATTCAACGCTTGATGATCTTGGGTAATTTTGCTCTTTTGGCACAGGTCAATCCAGATGCAGTTGACGAATGGTTTTTAGGTGTTTATGCCGATGCCATTGAGTGGGTGCAACTTCCCAACACACGGGGCATGAGCCAATGGGCAGACGGTGGTATTGTGGCCACAAAACCCTATGTGTCTTCGGCAGCCTACATTCATAAAATGAGTAATTATTGTGACAGTTGTTCTTATGATAAAAGCAAACGCATTGGAGCAAATGCTTGTCCCTTCAACAGTTTGTATTGGAATTTTTTAGACGATAAGAAAACTTATTTTAAAACCAACAATCGAATGGCTATGATGCTACGTTTGTTAGAAAAAATGCCCGCCGAAGAATTGGCGGAACTCAAAGTCAAGGCCAAAAGCATTTTGGCAAATCCTGATGCCTTTTAGCCTATGTTATTAAAATATTAAAAGATGAAATCAAGAAAAGAATTCCCTATTGAAGTCATTGACCGTATTGTTGAAATGGCTTGGGAAGACCGTACTCCCTTTGATGCTCTGAAAGTTCAATTTGGGATTAAAGAGCAGGAAGTGATTGAATTAATGCGAAGAGAAATGAAACCGGCTAGTTTTAAATTATGGAGAAAAAGAGTGCAAGGACGAAAAACAAAACACATCAAAACTCGAAATTCAGCCACAGACCGTTTTAAGTGTAGCCGGCAAAAATCCATTTCTAACAATAAAATTTCAAAGCGATAATTTTTTTGTACATTAAATGAAAAAATGGCCTCTAACAAAACACAACCTACTTCAAAATCTGTAGCACGATATTTAAACGAATTAGCCGATGTTCAGCAAAAAAAGGATTCGTGGGAATTATATGCCATCATGAATCAGTGTACTGGTGCCCCCGGGGTCATGTGGGGAAACAGTATTGTTGGGTTTGGAAATTATCACTACAAATATAAATCAGGGCGAGAAGGTGATTGGTTTTTTACTGGCTTTGCACCCCGAAAAAAGGTACTCACCCTATATTTAATGTGCGAACTCAATCCCGATGAACTCCCCTTAGAAAATCTGGGTAAATACAAAAAAGGAAAAGGTTGCTTGTATATAAAAAAGTTAGCAGATATAAATCAAAAGCAACTGGCCAACCTAATCAAGAAAGCCATTTTAATTACTCAAGAAAGGTATTAGTAACGCACATAAACTTGCATCCCCAAACTGGCATTTCCCACCCGCTTCCAAGGGCCTTGACTCACTGAACGTGCTATGAGGGGGTTCCCAAAAAAACCACCCGAAAAATAAAGTTTGCCCGGTCCCAAATCTTCAATCCATTCTAAAGCCACAAAAAAGTCTTCGTTAATAAGCAAGTCATAGGGCGTTAAATCAACACGAACAATACCCCTCTCTAGATCCGTATCGATAAAAACATTTTCGGTGAGGATATTTTGATTAGGCAAACCCTCTTTAAGATCGTAAATATTCAATCGAAAACGAATAGGCCCATAATCATTTTCTACAATATTAAATTCAAGATAATCTAACCACATAGGATCTTTTCGTCCTCGAATAACAATGCCCATTTCATTTCCTAATCGATTGGTAGTAAAGGCGGTGTAAATTAAATTAGATTTGGTTTTATTACCTAAGAGCTTAGCCTTAAGGTTCTTTTTTGGGCTTATCAATACCACTTCTTCTAGAGCAAATGCTTGTTCATTTAAATAAATTTCGAAAGGCTTATCTTCTAAAAACTGATCCAGTAAAAAAGATTTTGGTTCATAACCTAACATTGAAAAACGAAGACTATCTTGCCGTTCTGTAGGTTGATCTAAAGTTAGGCTAAAATAGCCTTCAGCATCAGAAACAGTTCCTACCTCTTTACCAACCACCCCAATATTTACATATACCAAGGATACTTTAGACTGGGTGTCAAGGACGCGTCCTACCAAAGTTGTTTGCCCCTTTAAAGAAAAAAAGCAACACAGTATAGTTAGAAAAACACTCCTATTTAGAAGCGTTGCTCTATGCCTATGAAATACGCTTGATTTTAGCGCCCACGCCAGTGAGGCGATCCACAATGTTTTCATAACCGCGGTCAATTTGTTCTATGTTATGAATGGTACTAGTTCCCTTGGCAGAAAGGGCTGCAATAAGTAATGAAATACCAGCACGAATATCAGGTGAAGTGAGGGTTGCCGCTTTGAGTTTTGATTTAAAATCATGCCCAATAACAGTGGCTCTATGGGGGTCACACAAAATAATTTTGGCGCCCATATCAATAAGTTTATCCACAAAAAAGAGGCGGCTTTCAAACATTTTTTGATGAATAAGCACACTGCCACGGGCTTGGGTGGCTACCACTAAAACTATGCTAAGCAAATCAGGTGTAAAACCAGGCCAAGGAGCGTCAGAAATGGTTAAAATGGAACCATCAATAAAATTTTGAATTTCATAACCTTTGGTATGTACTGGCACAAAAAGATCGTCTCCATGTTTTTCTATTCGAATGCCAAGGCGTTCAAAAACACGTGGGATTTGACCTAAAAAAGGCCATTGTACATTTTTGATTGTGAGGGCACTCTGGGTGAGGGCTGCTAAACCTATCCAACTCCCAATTTCAACCATATCGGGCAAAATAGTATGTGCTGTTCCGCCTAGTTTTTTTACCCCTTCTATGGTTAATAAATTGGAGCCAATCCCTTTAATGTTGGCTCCCATTCTATTGAGCATAGCGCAAAGTTGTTGCAAATAGGGTTCACATGCAGCATTAAAAAGCGTGGTGGTTCCTTTAGCTAAAACAGCAGCCATCACAAGGTTAGCGGTTCCAGTAATAGAGGCTTCATCCAATAAAATATCAGTGCCGATTAAGCGGTCTGCGCGAACGGCGTAAAAACGATCTTCTTTTTGATATTCGAACTGAGCACCCAATTGAATGAGGCCCTCAAAATGAGTGTCGAGTCTTCTTCGGCCAATTTTATCTCCACCAGGCCGAGGAATGGAACCTTGACCATAGCGTGCTAAAAGAGGACCGACCAACATAATAGAGCCACGTAAACCTTTGCCTTCTTCTTTGTATGCATCAGAAGAAAGATAATCTAAGTCTATTTTATCGGCCTGAAAGTAAAAACTTCCTTTTCTTAATGGAGTCACTTTTACGCCTAAGTTTTTAAGTAATTGAATGAGTTTATTGACATCAATTATGTCTGGAATATTGTGTATTTCAACAGGTTCTTGGGTAAGTAAAACTGCACATAAAATTTGAAGGGCTTCATTTTTAGCCCCCTGAGGTGTAATAGTACCTTCTAGAGGATGTCCTCCTTCAATTACAAAACTTCCCATGGTTAATTAGTATCGTTTACGATTATGGCGTCTCGACTTGTTATTGCTATTGGGGCCGTTTCCGTTTTTAAATTTTAGTTTTAATAAATCTGAAGAATCTGTAAGGGGTAATTGTGCTGTAGCTACTTCCAATTTACCATCAGACAGTTCAGCTAAATGGGCAAAAATAACGCTGTCCTCAACAGTGTCTTTGTTCCACCCCAAAAAACATTTTTTCATATGGTTTGCAATAGTAAAAACCAGAGCGTCTTTCAATTCGCCATCTTCCCAACCCATGGCTACATCAATCATTCGCTTTATATTATTGCCATAAAATCTATACTTAGGGTAATTTTGAGGGTAAGGTAAGCGGTCGGGTTTGGCAGCCAATTGTTCTGCAATTGGTTTTTCAAAAGGAGAATCTACATCCAATTGAAAATTGGACATAATAAATAATTGATCCCATAATTTATGCT
>JBMYZB010000024.1:0-16885 GCA_049609945.1 Flavobacteriaceae bacterium | reverse complement strand
TACAATTTTGTTCCTGTTTATTGGATGGCTTCAGAAGATCATGATTTTGAGGAAATTCAGTCTTTTTTGTTTGAGGGAAAAAAATTTCAATGGAATAGCCAACAAGTGGGGCGTACTGTGGGTACTCTAGGTTTAAATGATTTACAACCAGTACTTGATCTTTTTGAGCAGCATTTAGGGCAAAAGCCTGGGGCAATAATACTCAAGCAATGGATAGATAGCAGTTACCGTAAAGCAAAAAATTTGGCCGAGGCCACACGTACTTTTGTACAGTTGATTTTTGCCGATTATCCCCTATTGATTATTGATGCAAATGACCCTGCATTAAAAAAGATGTTTGTGCCTGCTATGCAGCGTGATCTGCGAAAGCAAAAATGTTTTAAAGCGGTTACATCACAAATTAAAAAACTGCAGGAGGTCTATCATCAAAAATTTCTTCCCCAAGTCAATCCAAGGGAAATTAATCTTTTTTACCTAACCGATATGGGACGGCACCGCATCAAAAAGGTTGGAGATGATTTTCTTTTTGAAGGTTTAGAAGAATCTAAAACACTTAAAACCCTTTCTGATGAATTAGAAAAATACCCTGAGCGATTTTCGCCTAATGTTTTGCTACGTCCCTTATATCAAGAAACAATATTACCCAATGTGGCTTGTGTTGGTGGTGGTGGTGAGTTGGCCTATTGGTTTCAATTGAAAAGCTTTTTTGAATCTGAGGAAATACCGTTTCCCATTTTATTGCTTAGAAACAGTGCCTTATTGATGGCCCCCAAAACGGCTAAAAAGGTGGCACGCCTGCAACTTTCTCCAGAAGACCTCTTTTTGCCTCGCACTGATTTGATCAACAAAAAAATAAGACAGATCAGTAATATAGATTTAGATCTTGGTTTTTTGAAAAAGCAACTGCAGTCACAATTTGACCATCTAGAATCTCTAGTTTCTCAAACCGATCCTTCTTTTGAAGGTGCTGTTAAGGCCCAACAGGCCAAACAAAATAAAGGGATAGAAGCCCTAGAAAAACGCTTGTTAAACGCTCAAAAAAGAAAATTAGCTGATCATGTACAACGCATGTCATCATTGCATGAAACCCTATTTCCTAACGATGTTTTGCAAGAACGCCAACTGAATTTTACTGATTTTTTTGTGGACTATGGACCACAGTTTATTCACGACCTTGTGACAGAACTTGATCCATTTGCGTTAGAATTTAGTTTGATAAACTATTAACAACGCTTGTGTATTTTTAAAGACCGGTAGATTTTCATACCGTGAATTAAATCGTATTTTTGGCCATGCAAGAAAAAATACTCATCCTCGATTTTGGCTCCCAATACACCCAACTCATTGCAAGAAGAGTTCGAGAACTTTTTATCTATTGTGAAATACACCCATACAATAAAATTCCAACGGAAATTGATCAATATAAGGCGGTTATTCTCTCAGGTTCGCCCTATTCGGTACGGCATGAGGAAGCACCACATCCAGACTTAGAAAACATCAAAGGGAAGATACCTTTACTAGGAGTTTGTTATGGCGCACAATATATAGCTCATTTTTTTGGCGGCAATGTAAGTGCTTCAAATAAAAGAGAGTACGGAAGAGCCCACCTTAAGATCGTATTCCAAGACACGTTTTTTGAGGGGGTTCAAGTTCAAAGTCAAGTATGGATGAGCCATAGTGATACAATTAAATCCCTACCAGAAGGAGGGGTATTGTTAGCCAGTACTGAAGATGTGGAAAATGCAGCCTTTTCATTATCTGGAGAAAAAACCTACGGAATTCAATTTCATCCTGAGGTGTATCACTCCACGGATGGCAAATTGATTTTGGAGAACTTTTTAGTGAAAATAGCTGGCGTGGCACAAACCTGGACACCAGATTCGTTTGTGCAAACCACTGTGGCTGGACTACGAGAAAAAATTGGAAAAGAAAAGGTTATTCTTGGGTTGTCGGGAGGTGTAGATTCTTCTGTAGCTGCCGTTTTGTTGCATAAAGCGATTGGGAGTCAACTCAACTGTATTTTTGTAAATAATGGACTGTTGCGTAAAAACGAATACGAACAAGTTTTACAACAATACCAAGGCATGGGTCTTACTGTGAAAGGTGTTGATGCCAGTTCCCAATTTTTAAATGCCCTAGAGGGTGTTGACGACCCCGAAACCAAAAGAAAAATTATAGGCAATCATTTCATAGATGTTTTTGATCAAGAAGCTCAAAAAGTGGTTGGCGCTACATGGTTGGCACAAGGGACCATATATCCTGATGTGATTGAATCTACTTCAGTAAATGGCCCATCGGCCACCATCAAATCACACCATAATGTGGGAGGACTTCCTGATTATATGAAACTCAAAGTGGTGGAGCCTCTACGCATGCTATTTAAAGATGAGGTGCGCCGTGTTGGAAGAAGCATGGACTTGTCTGAAGAATTGTTAGGCCGTCATCCTTTTCCTGGCCCTGGTTTGGCTATCCGGATCTTGGGCCCCATCACAAAAGAAAATGTGGCCTTGCTTCAAGAGGCAGATGCCATTTTTATTCAGGGCTTAAAAGATTGGAATTTATATGACCAAGTCTGGCAAGCCGGAGCTATTTTGCTGCCCGTTAACAGTGTGGGTGTGATGGGTGATGAACGTACCTATGAAAAATGTGTTGCCCTTCGAGCTGTGCAATCTACAGATGGTATGACTGCCGATTGGGTCAATTTACCCTATGAATTTTTACAAAAAATATCCAATCAAATCATTAATAACGTCAAAGGCATCAACAGAGTGGTCTATGATATTAGTTCAAAACCACCAGCTACCATTGAATGGGAATGATTTTTGATAAATACTAAACTATGATTTCAAAATATTCCTTTGTTATCCCATTTTTATTTTTGTGCTTTTGCCTGAGTGCACAACAAATGCCTATTGGATTTGAGTATCATAAAGTACGTGCTGGTGAAACCCTTTTTGGTATTAGCAAGAAATACAATGTTTCTCAAGAAGATTTACAAGAATACAACCCCATTTTGTCCAAAACCGGATTGCGCAAACGCATGAAGCTGCGCATACCAATTTTCACTAAGCCTGAAGAATTTGAAGATCATCAAGAAGAGTTGGTTACGCAAAAACAAGACAGTTTGACATGGCAAACCCACATCGTGCAACCCAAAGAGACCAAATGGCGTTTGGCTTATCAATATGGAACTACTATAGCCGCCTTGGAAGAAAAAAATCCTGAAATTAAAAAGGGCTTAAAAATTGGTCAGATCCTTCAAGTGCCTTTATTACCTCAATTAAATATTATACCCGAAAAAGACACTCTCTTTAATTACTACATGGTTTTGCCCAAAGAGGGCTACTATAGGATAGAAAAAAAATTAGGAATCCCCAAAAAGGCCTTAGATTCCTTAAATCCCCAATTGCTAGAAAAAGGGCTCCAAGAAGGAATGGTACTTAAAATTCCCACAGCGTTTTCTGGCGATTTAAAAGTGACAAACGACCTTTTATTGGAACGTGTAAATTTGTTTGATTCTTTGGTGGATACAAAAGCCATGAGAATGACCCTAATGTTACCCTTTCGTTCTTCAGAACTCGATTTGGATTCGCTGCATTTGGTGCGCCCTCTTTTGGAAAAAAGAAACCTATACACTGTAGCTTTTGATTTTTATATGGGTGCTGTCATGGCGGCCGAAAAAGTAACCGCATTAGGAATACCCATTACTGTACAAACAATAGATACAGAAAACAATAAAAATAAGATTAAAGAGGTAATTACCACCCAAGATTGGCGTAATACAGATGTGATTATCGGACCCATCATTCCGGCTAATTTTGATTACTTAAGCTCGTTTAGTCAAATTGAGAGCATTCCAAAAATAGCCCCTTTGTCTACTAATGCTGTAAAAAAGCGCAGGGCTGTTTTTCAAACACAAACCCAGAAAAATGTATACCGAGAAAAGATGCTCTCTTTTTTAGAAAAAAAATTAGACAGTACCCAAAATATTGTTGTTGTTGCCGATTCGTTAAACAGGCCTATGGAAATTGAATTGCTTCGGAAGTTTCCGTCCGCAATTCGATTACGTCCTGAAAAAGAAGGTTATTTGTTGCCTGAATTGGTGGATTCCCTTTTGGTTGATTCATTGCCCAATAAGGTCATTTTTGAAACCTCTTCTTTTCCTCTTATCGCTAGTGTATTGTCACAAATGAATGCCCAAAATACAGCTGATCGTTCTGTTCAGGTTTTTACTACTTATAGAGATAATTTATACGATAAAGCGGACATTGATCTTAAAATTTTGGGAGGTATAGGGTTTACATATCCCTCCAATACCATTAATAAAACAGCAGATCAATTTTCTGAATTCGAATTGTCTTATACCAAAAAATTTGGAAAACCTCCTTCTAAAGAGGCTATACGTGCTTATGACGTGACTCTCGACATATTATTGCGTTTGGCTTATGGAGATACACTAAAAGAAAGTATTTCTATAGGTGAAACTTTTTATTTACAAAATAGTTTTATGTATGCCCCCGATCAAAACACCAGCTATGTGAATGAGGCAGTACTTATTTTACAACACCAAGGGTATCAGATCAAAGAACTAAAAGAATGGTAGTAAAAGCCCATATATGGCTATGATTTTTGTAAATTTGAACCCGGTGTTGCAAAACTAAAACTACCGGATGGGTAAACCAAAATATATCTTTGTTACCGGCGGGGTAACCTCCTCTCTTGGAAAAGGAATCATAGCTGCCTCTCTGGCTAAACTTCTTCAGGCGCAACGTTTGCGTGTAACAATTCAAAAATTTGATCCATATATAAATGTTGATCCAGGAACCATGAATCCTTATGAACATGGGGAATGCTATGTGACTACAGATGGTGCCGAAACAGACTTAGATTTGGGTCATTATGAACGTTTCTTGAATCAGAAAACAACACAAGCCAATAATGTAACTACAGGACGTGTTTACCAAAATGTGATTGAAAAAGAAAGACGAGGAGAATTTTTAGGAAAAACAGTACAGGTCATTCCGCATATTACCAACGAAATTAAATCGAGAATGTTACTCTTGGGTGAATCTGGTGAATATGATATTATTATTACTGAAATTGGTGGAACCGTGGGCGATATTGAATCCCTTCCCTATATTGAATCGGTGCGTCAATTGATCTGGGATTTAGGAAAAGAAAACGCTTTAGTAATTCACTTAACTCTGATTCCTTTTTTGGCTGCTTCAGGCGAATTGAAAACCAAACCTACCCAGCATTCAGTAAAAACACTCATGGAAAGTGGTATTGCGGCCGATATCATTGTATGCCGAACAGAGCACGAACTGCCCGAAGAACTGCGTGAAAAAATTGCCCTGTTTTGCAATGTAAAACGAGAGGCTGTAATTCAATCTATTGATGTAGAAACCATTTATGATGTGCCCTTAAAAATGATGGAAGAAGGTTTGAATAATGTGGTTTTAGAAAAATTACAACTCAAAATCAAACAAGAACCAGATTTGACCGAATGGAAACAATTCTTGAGTAAATTTAAGAATCCTAAAGAGCACATCAAAATTGGCTTAGTCGGAAAATATGTAGAATTACAAGATTCCTATAAATCCATTTTAGAATCGCTTTTTCATGCCGGAGCAAAAAATGAAACCCAGGTTGAAATTATTAGTATTCATTCAGAAAAGGTAAATCCTAAAGCCGTAGCAAAATTATTATCACAAGTGCATGGAGTTTTGGTGGCGCCTGGCTTTGGAGAAAGAGGTATTGAAGGAAAAATTACGGCAGTTCAATATGCCAGAGAAAACGGTATTCCTTTTTTGGGTATTTGCTTGGGAATGCAAATGGCTGTTATTGAATATGCTCGAAATGTAGTGGGCATAAAACAGGCAAATTCTACTGAAATGGAACCCCAGTGTGAAGCAGCTGTTGTTGATTTAATGGAATCTCAAAAGAGTATTCACAATAAAGGTGGCACCATGCGTTTGGGGTCATGGGATTGTCAATTGAATAAGGGCTCTTTAGTTCATTCCATTTACCAAAAAGAGATCATTTCTGAACGCCACAGGCACCGTTATGAATTTAATAGTGCCTTTGTCGAAAAGATTTTTGATGAACAATTCAAGATTGTGGGAACCAACCCAGAAACGGAATTAGTTGAAATTGTAGAAATCAGTTCACACCCTTGGTTTGTGGGTGTACAGTTCCACCCTGAATATGAAAGTACGGTAGCTACTCCACATCCACTATTTGTATCTTTCATCAAAGCAGCACTCACCCATTCGGTACACAAACAAAACACCTAACATGGAAGAAAGAAAATTTGATCCGTATCAATTTATTGGGTTTATTCTCATCGCCGTTATCCTCACTTGGATGCTTTATCGAAATGCACCGGAAGAAAGCCAAACTCCCCCCCCTGAGCAAACCCAACAGACCCTTGAGCAAATCCCCCAAAAAGAAATCATTTCAGACGCTATACAGCAATTAAATTTGACGCAAACCTTTGGCGATTTCAGTACGCTGTTTCAAGACAACAAAGGAGAACTTATTTTACTAGAAAATGAAAAGTTGGCCTTTGAATTTAATCCCAAAGGGGCGGGTATAGCTAGCTTGAGGTTAAAAGAATTTAATAATTATGAAGATCAACCTTTGTTTTTAATTAAAGAAAACAACACCAAATTTAATGTTCTTTTAAAAGCCCAAAACGGAATAGAACTCAACACGGCTGAAATGTATTTTTCATCCACAACAATTAGCAATAACGATTCTAAAGAATTGATTTTAGAAGCTCAAATTTCCGAAAATCAACGTATTCGATTTACATACACACTTCCCAATGATGGCTATCAAATTGAATTTTCGATTTCTACAACAGGTTTTGCCAACGTTCTGAGCAATAGTATTCCTCCAAAAATGGAGTGGGGCACCACCGTGTACAGAAATTCCAGAAGTATTGAATACGAAAATCGCTACACCGAATATACCTATGGCTATGAAGATGATAGAGTGGATTATTTATCGCTTAGTGGAGAAGATGAAGAACTTCTGAGTGCCATTCGATGGATCTCTTATCGTCAACATTTTTTCAGTGCTATTTTAGTGCCTCAACAACCCCTAGAGAAGGTGTTGATGCAATCAGAAAATTTGGCTGATAAAGCCGAGTTAGAAGAAAAATTTACAAAACGTTTTCAGACCAGTTTTCCTCTTAAACAGCAAAACGGAGAGTTAGCTTCCCAGTTTAAATTTTATTATGGGCCTACCGATTTTAAGACATTGGCGGCACTTCCGGGTGATTTAGAAACGTCCATCCCTTTAGGATGGGGCATTTTTGGGTGGATCAACCGCTGGATTTTTCTACCGCTTTTTGGATTTTTATCTACCATTTTCCCTTATGGTATTGCTATCATAGTGTTGACCATTATTGTTCGTTTGGCCATGTCTCCCGTAACGTATAAGTCTTATGTATCCCAAATTAAAATGAAATTGTTGCGTCCTGAAGTGGATGCCATCAATGCCAAATACAAAGACGATGCGGTGAAGCGTCAACAGGAAACAATGAGTTTATATAGCCGTGCTGGAGCCAGTCCTCTTGCAGGTTGTGTGCCGGCTCTTATCCAATTGCCCGTGTTTTATGCCTTGTTTACTTTTTTTCCTGTGGCTTTTGTATTGCGTGAAAAAAGTTTCCTTTGGGCAGACGATCTTTCTTCTTACGATTCTGTTTTAGATCTGCCCTTTACCATCCCTTTTTATGGAGACCATGTCAGTTTGTTTCCTATTTTGGCTTCCATTGCCATTTTCTTTTATACCAAAATGACCACTGGTCAACAGCCCATGCCACAACAACCCGGTATGCCCAACATGAAAATCATTATGTATTTAATGCCTTTAATGATGTTGTTCTTTTTCAATAACTATGCTAGTGGTTTAAGCTTGTATTATTTTGTTTCCAATTTACTCACCATCTTCCTGATGTTGGTTATCAAAAATTTTATTATAGACGACAAAAAAATAAATGCCAAATTGGAGGAAAATAAAAAGAAACCTAAAAAAGCGGGTGGTTTTTCTGCTCGCTTGCAAAAAGCTATGGAAGAAGCTGAGAAACAAAAAAAAGCTGGTAAAAGACTCCGATAGATTTTTGGAAGAGTTCCTTATTTTTGTTGTATGAAAAAGAAGCGTGTTGTTGTAGGGCTCTCTGGTGGCGTTGATTCAAGTGTTGCCGCCCACCTGCTGTTGTCTCAAGGCTATGAAGTTATTGGTTTGTTTATGAAAAATTGGCACGATGAGTCCGTGACAATTTCCAGCGAATGCCCATGGTTAGAAGACAGCAATGATGCCATGCTAGTGGCCGAAAAACTAGGCATCCCTTTTCAAACTGTTGATTTAAGCCAAGAATATAAAGCACGCATTGTTGATTATATGTTTGCCGAATATAAGCAGGGGAGAACACCAAATCCGGATGTGTTATGCAATCGTGAAATTAAGTTTGATGTTTTTCTTAAAATTGCCCTTTCTCTAGATGCTGATTACGTTGCCACAGGCCATTATTGCCAAAAAGATACGGTTGTTTCGGTAAGCTCAGCAACCTTGGCAAGCTCAAATTCAAAACAGAATACAATTCCAACCTCATCGGGCACTGAGCTTGTCAAAGTGCCTGTCAAAGCGCCAATATACAGACTTCTTTCAGGAGCTGATGCTAATAAAGATCAATCCTATTTCTTATGCCAACTCACTCAAAATCAATTGGCCAAGGCCCTTTTTCCGATTGGACATTTACAAAAAAGTGAGGTACGAAAAATTGCTCAAGAACAAGGCTTAATAACGGCAGAGAAGCGTGATTCACAGGGCCTCTGTTTTGTAGGCAAAGTGCGTTTGCCCGATTTTTTACAGCAACAATTAAAACCAAAAATGGGACGCATTATTGCTATTTCAGATCAATTTAAAAAATATAAAAAACGACCAAGCCCTGCTGCACCCTTGTTGCAACAAGCACAAAAGCTTATGTATGAACCAGCAGATGGGGTAGAAGTGGGAACCCACAACGGGGCCCATTTTTTTACAGTGGGACAGCGTAAGGGCTTGGCCGTGGGAGGCACTCCTGAACCCCTATTTGTTTTGGATACTGATGTGAAACAAAATATACTTTATGTGGGTGAGGGTAAAAATCACCCAGGCTTGTTTAGCAGCGTGCTTCGAGTAGCACCACAGGAAGTGCATTGGACCCGTCAAGATTTGCGTCTTACTTTAGGAGAAACAATGGAAGTAGAAGCCCGCATACGCTATCGGCAAGCCCTCCAAAAAGCACGATTGGTGGTACTTGAAGAAGGTTTTTTTGTGTGTTTTGACACCCCCCAATCAGCAGTAACACCAGGACAATTTGTGGCTTGGTATCAAAAAAATGAATTGCTTGGATCTGGTGTCATTACCTGATTTTCAAATTCTTCCAATTGCTTTAATGCTTTTTCAACTGTAGTTTCAGGGCGCAGGCAAACATTGTTTTGACACACATAAATGTAGGTTTCCCCTTCAAAAAAGCGGTCTTTTAAAAGAGGTAAATTATTAGGCTTAGTGCTTTGTTGAAATAAAACGTTGGGGAGATACGTTTTTTGCATTTCTTTGGCTAGTGCATTGGCATCAGGACCTACAATTATGATCTCATACTGAGGATATGCCCACTGAGCACAAAGCATTGCCCAGTAACTATAGTCACTAATACTTTCTTCTAAATAAGGCTGAATGGCTTGTAACATTTTTTCTACCCGTTCTAAATAATCCTTCCGATTTACCAAATGCCCTAAATCAGAAAGTATATGAGCCATTACAGCATTAGCAGAAGGAATAACCCCATCATCTACAGCAATGATGGGACTTAGCAAATGATTTTTTGACTTAAAAACAAAGAAAGGACTCTTTACATCTTCAAAATTTGAAATCCCTTTTTCTGCTAAAGTTTGACACCAATTCAAATATTTGACTCTGCCAGTTGTTTTATAAAGTTCTAAAGCTGCTTTAGCTAAAAGGGCATAGTCTTCTAAAAAACCTTCAACTTTTGGACTGTTGTTTTGTAGGGTATGATAAAGTTTATTATTCACCCAAGCATTTTCAATAAGAAAATTGAAAAGTGACTCGGCTTGTTGCAACCAATCTTCTCTTTCAAAAGCTTCTGCTGCGCTGAGCATTCCATTCACAGTTAGTGCATTCCAGGAGGTAATTATTTTAGTGTCAATACTCGGAAAACTGCGTTCGGATAATGTTTTTTCAATATTGGTTTCCCATTGTTTTTTTAAGGTATTCCAAAAATCAGTTTTCAATTTGTTTGCTTCTATAAAGGTTTCATCAAGCTGTTTTTTCTTTAGCAAATATAATTCCTCCTCGAAAGGATCATCCCATTCCACACCATAATAAGCTGTAAAAAGATCCAATTGGTTTGCGGCAAGAGCATTTATTTCATTTCTTGTAAAGGTGTAATAGCGACCCTCTCCATCGGCATTATCAGCATCTAGGGCAGCATAAAAGCCCCCTTTCGGATTTGCCATTCGTTGGTTTAAGAAGGCCATGGTTTGTTCTACTCTCTTTTTGTAAAGGGGGGTGGGACTTTGTTTGAATGCTTCGGCATAGAGTCCAAGGATTTGTGCATTATCATAAAGCATTTTTTCAAAATGGGGCACTTTCCAGTAGGGATCTACACTATATCTGAAAAATCCCCCTTCTAGGGCATCAAAAAGGCCTCCTGTTGCGATTTTTTTTAAGCTGGTTTCCAGATAAGATTGCAACTTAGAATCTTTGGAAAGGGATTGATATTGTCTTATAAAATGGAACTTAGCTGGGCGTATGAATTTTTGTTCTTGCAATTCACCTCCATAAACCAAGTCGAAATTTTGTTGCCAAGTGGCCATAGGTTTTTCAAAAAAATCAGTAGTAAAGGGCTTTGGGTTTTCAGGTAGTTCAATAAGGTTTACAGCGGCAATACCAGCCTTCACTTTCTCTGCCAAATCAAGTAGTTGTTCCGGAGTATTAGTATAGCGTTCTTGAATCCGTTCCAAAATTTGTTTCCATTGGGTTTGGGTGTGATAGGTACCTCCATAAATGGGGGTGCCATCGGGTAAGCAAATCACGTTCAAAGGCCAACCTCCTCGGCCGGTAAGTAATTGTACTGCAGTCATGTAGATGTGGTCTACATCTGGATTTTCTTCTCGATCTACTTTAATATTGATAAAATTCTCATTCATCATTTTAGCCACAGTTTCATCTTCAAAAGTTTCTTCTTCCATTACGTGGCACCAATGACAACTAGAATATCCTATACTTACAATAAGTAATTTTTCGGTCTTATTTTGTTCTACAAATCGACTTTCGTTCCAAGGTTGCCAATGCACTGGATTTTGAGCATGTTGCAGCAAATAGGAACTGGTTTCTTTCCCTAAATTATTTTGATTTAGATTGACTACTTGTTCTTTACCACAGGACAAGTGTAAACTTATAAAAAAAAGGAAGAGCCATTTAAATGTAAATTTTGATGGGGCTTTCATTTAGTAAATTATTCTTATTCGGGCTTCCATTTTTGAATGCGATTATTTTTGGCGTCGGCAATAATTAAATCACCATTAATATCTAAGGCAATTTGATAGGGTTGAGAGAGTTTCTCCTCTTCGTTTTCTAGGGAGTTATTTGTGGCAACTATTGTTACCGATTTCAATGTCAAATCGTATTGTAGAATTCTTTTTTGCTCATAATCTGTAATAAAGAGAAAATTTTCATCTACTAGTGTAATGCCACTGAAATAACTAAGAGAGAGGTTCCCATTTAGATCGTTAGCAGCTAGAATGGTGATACCTTTTTTTGCACCAGGTTTCCAAAGTTGGACTCTGTGATTATAGGTATCTGCCACAAAAATATTACCATCTTTACTCACCGTTAGTCCAAGGGGAAATGCCAATTGATTAGGGGCATTACCTTCGCCATTACCTCCTGCCACAATGATTCCTTCTATGGCTCCGGGCAGCCATTTAGTAATACGGTGATTGCCAATTTCTGAAACATAAACCGCACCTGCTTGGTCAACGGCAATTCCAAAGGGCTTATTCATTTGATCGTTTCGGCTTCCCATTCCATTTCCACCGGCAATGGTAGTACCACTCAGGGCTCCATGTTCCCATTTTTGAACCCTATGGTTTCTTGTATCTGCAATGTAAAGATTGCCTTGGGCATCTATGTCAATTTTTCCAGGTTCATCTAATTGACTCGGGCTGTTGCCATAACCATTTCCTCCAGCAGCTGTAATGCCTACCGTTGCACCGGGTCGCCAACGTTGAATTCTATGGTTATACATATCACTTACGTAAAGATCACCATTAGGATCTAATGCAATTCCAGTGGGATAATAAAGTTGGTTTAATTCACTGCCTTTTCCATTTCCTCCAGCAAGAGTTCGCACTTTGAATGTATCTTGTTTAAATACGGCACGAATGGCATGATCTCTGAAAAAAGAAATTTGAGTAGGATTTTCAATCCCACTGACTGCACCTTCCCAGCGGTCAAAAACCCATCCCGATTCGGGTTTGGCATAAATGCTTTTTATGACGTAAGCATTATAGGTTCCGGTACTTGGAATTACTGTTCCTCCTTCTTTAGGCCACAATTCTGTTTTGAGTTCGAATTTAATGATTTCTGCAGGAACTTCTTTTTTTGAACAGGAATAGACCATAATCAAAAAGAGAAGCAATAGGGATGGATAAATCTTATTCTTCATAACATCATTCAACTTCCATAAGTGCAATTTGTGTTGTAAATTGCCCCCTAAAAATAAGAAAATTTAGCTTTGAAAAATATGAGAAGAAAATTTTGTTTCATTTTTTATTGTTTTTGTATTACTCTCTCATGGAGCCAAGAAATGGCCACAAGAGAATATCAATTCAACTGGCAAAAGGCTAACGGAGATCAATATGACATTGGAGTTAAAAATAATCTTACTCAACCTGTTGAACAAAAGCGTTTAGACAGGGTATGTATGCAAATTTTGCTTAAAGCAATGTTAAAAAGTAGAGATTTCGAATCCTTTGTTCCCGAGCAATTTATTTTAAATGAAGATATTGAGTATAATGTAGCTCAATTAGATTTTTCTTATATAGATCGAAATAATGAAAAACAAAGTAGGACCTTTTTTTATCGATTTGATTATTTTGGAAACGTCTTTAATCAAATAGAGTAGGCTTATTTTTGCACACGAGTGAAATAAGTGGTCCCTTGATCATCTATCACTTTTATTTTGTCAGGTGTAATAAATACTAATTTAAACAAGGTGTTTTGTGGTTTTTTCACAATTTCCATTGCGAAGGTATCTTTGAGGCTGCCAGATACAACATCTTTTAATTGCCACCTGCCATATTCTGCCAAAGAATCCTTTTCATAACTAAAGCGATTAAAAAAATAAGTTACTTTACCAGCCTTATCAAAACGGATATAGGATTGCAGGGTCGGATTTTCAATTTGCCAGTCACCAAATAATTCGTCTTCAAAAGTTTTAGTTTTATTACAATTCCAAAGGAAAAACCCTAAAAGAATCGATAGTGATGTAATACGCATTTTAATTCACCTTGATCTGTTGTAACGCTTGATTATTTTTAGCTACGAGCAAATGGGTTTGTTTTTCAATATTAATTTTCTGGATGGCACGCACATCGCCTAGTATCACTAGTCCAGAATCACGAGCCCATTGTGTTTCAAAATTTCCTTTACCATCGCCTTTTAGCCACATGCCATAACTGGCATCATTACGGGGTGTTTCTACTTCTGCATTATAGAGATTACCGCCGACTACAATATCGAGATTACCATCTTGGTCAAAATCTTCAACCGCAAGGGCATTGATGTTAGAAAATTGAGCTTCAGTGGGCAGGCTTTTGGCTTTCAATTGTCCATTATCATTTTCTAGATAAACACTTTCAAAAGACGTTATGGTATAGCGTAGTGATTCTTCTAACATCTTATCGGTATAAATGTCTTGAAGAGAAGCACTCGCAAAACTATTATAATTTTTGAATTTCTTTTTTATGGCGGGCATTTGTTCTGAAGAGCATTGTCTACCTCGCACAGGATATTCTTCGCTTTCTGTAGTATAACTTAAAACAATATCATATTTGGCATTTTGATCAAAATCATTTAAATAAATTTGAAAGGGTTTATCTGCTGAGGCTTGGTATTTATAATTGGTTCCTAAATTTCCAACCACTAAATCTAAATCACCATCATTATCAAAATCTCCTTTTTCAATAGAAAACCACCATCCGTTGTTCTTTGGATTTGAGATTGTGTTGGTTATTTCTGTGAATGTACCCGATTTGTTTTTAAATATTCGTATGGGCATCCATTCTCCAACTAACACTAAATCATCCCATTGGTCGCCATCCAAATCTATCCAAGTGGAGGCTGTAACCAACCCAATGTTTTTTAGTGCCGGTATTTTTTCGGTAGTGACATCAATAAATTGAATACGTCCTTTTTCGCTTCTATTTTCGAGCAACCTTGAACTGGCAGGTTGAGGATATTGTTTGGCAATGAGTCTTCCACCCACAAATAAATCTAAATCACCATCTTGATCAAAATCATATGCAGAAACTTCCTCTCCACTTATTCTAGTATTAGGAATAGCCTCCCGATTCCGTTTAAAGTTTAGATTACCCAAATTTTCATAAAAACGGTCTTCATACCCCTGGGAGCCTTCATTAAATTCATTGCCTCCACTGGCAAAATACAGGTCTTGATCTCCATCATTATCTGCATCAAAAATTTGAATTCCTAAATCTTCATAAAACTTATCTTTTTCAAAAACAGAAATAGTTACTTTTTTAAAAGATCCATTTTTTTGTTGCGTGAATAGTGCTGCAGCTTGCCCAATGGCACCACCAATCACATAATCTTCTCGCCCATCATTATTTAAATCGCCAACTGCTAGGGCAGGGCCTAGGGTAGAGTTTTTATGTGGCAATAAGATTTCTTCTTTAAAATCGTCGTAGGGGTTTTCTTTGTGAATAAAAGGTTCATTTTGAACTAAGGTCTGGAATTTTTTAGGGGTCTTATCAGATTTTATTTTTATGGCTTTTTTTTCGGTTTGTTCATAATTAACAATCATATGCCGATTGGCTGTAAGGTTTACCAATTTAGATTCCATTCCATTGGGCCATTGGATGACTATACTGTCGATGGTATTGATTGTGCCTAACCCAAAGTGAATTTTAGGAGAAACAGAAGACATATAACCTCGGCTAAGGTTATATTCTTGCATTTGATGTTGACCTTTAACATAGCAGTGCACCTTTGCACCCATGGGCATTTGGTTGTTCTCTCCAACGAGAGATAGCATAAGATAATTCTGTTTTAGCATTTTGTTTTCATAAATGCTAGCCATATCTTCTAGATTGTTCACAATTAAATCTAAATCACCATCGTTATCAAGATCACTGTAGGCCACTCCATTAGAAAAGGTTTTTTCATTCAATCCCCATTCAGCGCTTTTGTCTTTAAAACCTTCGTTGCCTAAATTTTTAAAGAGGTAGTTTGATAATTTTTCGGACGGTATTTTTTCCAGATAGGAGAGAAGTTTAACCTCTTCTTCTTTGTTTTTATAATTAGGATCATTTTCCATTTTGTCAAAGAAGTCTCGATGCTCATTGTAAAAGTCTTTGTTATTCACATCACGTCGTATGCCATTGGTTACAAAAATATCTTTCCACCCATCATTGTCAAAATCGGCCATGAGTCCTCCCCAACTCCAATCCGTGGAAGAAACATCTCCCCAGCGGGCAATGTTGCTAAAAGAGGGAATAGTCCCCTCAAGGTTTCCTTGATTGAGTTGAAGTGAGTTTTGCATATATTGGTGATGCAATCCTAAGGCTACCGATTGATAAAAAACTTCCGGATTCATAGAAGACATATTGGCTTTTGATCTAAAGTTGTCTGCAGCATTCATATCTAATTGAAACAGATCTGTCCATCCGTCATTATTGATATCGGCGGCATCAACACCCATGCCAAAAAAAGAAGTTTGTTGTAAGGCGGGTTGAATTACGTTGCTAAAGGTACCATCGCCTTGATTGATATATAGAAAATCAGGGGCATTAAAATCGTTTGAAATATAAAGATCTGGGAAAGAATCATTATTTAAATCGGTGGCAACAACCCCCAAACTTAATCCAAAATTACTCAAACCAGCGGCTTGTGTAATATCCACAAAGTGATCTCCTTCATTGCGGTAAAGGTGATCGGAATCTCTTTTACTGTGGTGTGTTTGCATATATTTATAATAATCCACCGGAGCTGTAAAACTAGTGGGCGGATAATTAGCCACGTATAAGTCTAGGTCTCCGTCTTTATCATAATCAAAAAAGGTGCTGTGCATACTGTAGCCATTATCGTCAATGCCATAGGCTGCTGCTTTTTCTGTAAAGGTATTATCGCCATTATTAACAAAAAGCACATTTTCATTGGGCTCGTTTTTTCCACCTACGGCACAATAAATATCAAGAAAACCATCAGCATTGATATCGACCATGGTAACACCAGAATACCACCGATCATCTCCTTGTACTCCTGCAGCTTCACTAATATCTTCAAATTCCATATTCCCTTTGTTTAGGTAAAGCTTGTTAGGTACCATATTACCAGTAAAATAGATATCTTCTAATCCGTCATTATTAACATCTCCAATAGCAACACCACCGCCTAAATACATATAGGGATATGTAAAATAATTATAGGTATGGGTTTCAAAAAGCTTGTTCTGAAAAGTGATATTTGTTTTAGAGGTGTTTAACTTAACAAAAGTGGATGTATTTTCTTGTTGACATCCATACACAAAAAAAAGAATAGCTATAAGGACAAAGCTGCGTTTCATCTTTAT
>JBMYZB010000023.1:0-16894 GCA_049609945.1 Flavobacteriaceae bacterium | reverse complement strand
CCATTTGAAAAGAAAAAATACGGAACTTCTTGTAAAACAATTAGTTACGGATTATTTAAGTACCTCGGGTGGGAATCGAACCCACACGGTGTTGCCACCACTGGATTTTGAATCCAGCGCGTCTACCAATTCCGCCACCGAGGCATTAAATTTCAAGTCTGTATATTAAATCCAGCACGTCTGCTTGCAGAGAGGTATACCAATATCACCGCTAAAGCAAGTTAGCAAAAGTAATAAAATATTAGTTTTTTTGGCATTTATATTAAAGTTTCATAGGGAGGTAAAAATATTATTACATTTGTGTCACAAAAAAGAAAAGGTTGAAGACGCAGGTAAAAATATTCAGTTGTACGCAAAGCATCGCTTTGGCCACAGAAATTGCTGCTGCCTTTGGTGCTCCCCTTGGAAATGTTAATTTTTCTCGCTACAGCGATGGTGAGTTTCAACCCTCTTTTGAAGAATCGGTGCGTGGTGCACGTCTGTTTATTATCGGTTCAACCCAGCCTTCTTCAGAAAATTTAATGGAAATGTTGCTGATGTTAGATGCTGCAAAAAGAGCCTCTGCAAGACACATCACGGCTGTTATTCCTTATTTTGGGTGGGCGCGTCAAGATCGAAAAGATAAACCCAGAGTGCCCATTGGTGCTAAAATGATTGCTAAATTATTAGAAGTTGCTGGAGCAACTCGTATCATTACTATGGACTTGCATGCTGATCAAATTCAAGGGTTTTTTGAAAAACCTGTAGATCATCTCTTTGCTTCCACAATTTTTCTACCCTATATAAAGTCATTAAATCTGGATAAATTGACCATTGCTTCTCCCGATATGGGCGGATCAAAAAGAGCCTATGCTTATTCTAAGTATTTGCAAAGTGATGTAGTAATTTGCTACAAGCAAAGAGCCAAAGCCAATGTTATTTCTCATATGGAACTTATTGGAGAAGTTAAGGATAGTAATGTGATTTTGGTAGATGATATGGTGGACACCGCTGGAACACTTACCCGTGCAGCAGATTTAATGATGGAACGGGGTGCTCGGTCTGTTCGAGCTATCTGTACACATGCCCTTCTCTCTGGAGATGCCTATCAAAAAATTGAAGCCTCAAAATTAGAATCTTTAATTGTAAGCAATTCTATTCCCCCAAAAATGTCACATCCTAAAGTAAAAGTATTATCTTGCGCCCCATTATTTGCTGAGGTGATGCACAATGTGCATTATAACAAATCCATCAGCTCTAAATTTATAATGTAATTTAAACACAAACAATGAAATCTATCACAATTAAAGGATCTAAAAGAGAAAGCGTGGGCAAGTCAGCGACCAAAGCCTTACGTAATGCTGGACAGGTTCCGTGTGTGCTTTATGGTGGCGATTCGCCCTTGCATTTTGCTGCACCCGAACTTAGCTTCAGCAAATTGGTATACACCCCCAATGCACACACCGTGGTAATTGCCTTAGAAGATGGCACCCAAGTGGATGCCATTTTACAAGACATTCAATTTCACCCCCTAACAGATAAAATTCTTCATATTGACTTCTATCAACTTTTTGAAGACAAAGAAATTTCTCTCGATATTCCCGTCAAAATTGAAGGCACTTCACCAGGGGTGATCAACAGTGGAGGAGTTTTACGCTTAAACAAACGCAAATTAAGAGTGAAAGCGCTTCCAAAAAATCTGCCCGATTTTATAGTAGCCGATATTTCTTCGTTAGAATTAGGAAACAAACTCTATACAGTTGACCTTCAAAATGAACTTTACTCTATCATGCACCCAGACAATACTGTGGTGTGCCAGGTGAGAACTTCTAGGGTTTCCAAAAGCTTAACCATAGAAACTCAAGAAGTCGATGCAGTTGAAGACGGAGCAGAAACTGTAGAAGACAATGCAACTGAAGAAGCAAATTCTTAAAAGGGCTTTCCCTTTTTATAGCTCAACAAAAGCGTTCCGCAATCGGAACGCTTTTTTTATTTTTACACCATGATAGGGTTGTTAAAACGTTTATTTACTAAAACAAAAACTCCTTTAGCCATGCACAAATTTCTTATTGTAGGCCTCGGCAATGTGGGCAAACTCTATACAAACACTAGACATAACATTGGTTTTAGTATTTTAGATCATTTGGCCACACAATGGGATTTTGAATTTACCTCAGAAAAATTAGCCGCAGTGGGTAAATCAAAAATAAAGGGTAAGCAATTGATTTTGATTAAACCCTCTACCCTAATGAACCGAAGTGGAAAGGCTGTGCGCTTTTGGGCCTTAAAAGAAAACGTCCCGCTTGAAAACATTTTAATTCTCACAGATGATCTTCATCTTCCCTTTGGCACACTCCGATTGAGAACAAAGGGCAAAGCTGCCGGTCACAATGGCCTAAGAGACATTGAAGCCCAACTCAACACACCCCATTATGCTCGTTTGCGATTTGGTATTGGTCAAGAAACAAAAGCATTTGATCAGGTAGATTTTGTATTAGGAGCATGGGAAGAGCAAGAGGCTATAGCCCTACCTGAAAGACTCAATAGAGCGATTGAAATCATTCAATCTTTTTGTTTGCAAGGTGCCCAAAAAACAATGAACCAATTTAACGGAACCTAAATTCAATTCATTCTGTACTAAATTGGCCTAGTCTAGATTCTGAAGTATTTCCCTCTCGATCCACAGTAATAACTTTCCAATAATAGGTTGTGTTTGAGGCTACATTTTCTAAATGCTCCGTTTGTGTTAAATTATCTTCCACTAGAACTAAATTGTCGACGTTTGTGCCAAAAAACAATTGGTAAAAAGCAATATCGTTATCTAAATCGCTTCCTTTCCATTCCAATTGAACTTGATTGTTTGTTGGAGATACCGTTTCCTCATAATCAGGAAAAAGCAATGCTGCCGGAAAGGGAGTATGTTTCAATTCGGGTTCTCCTTCCACATAAAAATGCCACACTTCACTTTTAGTGGTTATTGCTGTTAACGCACCCCTAGAAACAACCCACCAACTATAATTCGCACCGCGCTGCAACACTTGATTTAAGCTTGTCAAAACAGTGGTTTTTCGTTTCACAATCCCTGTTTTTTGATTCCGAATAACCAATTCATAGTCATCCGTATAAAGAGCAGCGTTCCACACAAAATTGACTTGACTTTCGGTATCATTAAGTTTATCGGCTGTGGTACATCGATCCAAATTTTTAGGAGCCACCAACTGAACTGCCACCGGATCAGGAATGGGATCTGGCCCGCAAGTGCAAAGGGCAAACCCAAAACAAATTAGCATCAATTTTTTCATTCTTTAATCATTTTCAATTGGGTTTCATATGTTGGATAAGATACCGAAATCACATAGAGCCCAGTGGGTAAATGCGCCACCGGAATAAATACCTCGGGTGCTTCTTTATCTTGAAGCTGAGCTTGCCATAATAATACTCCTGCTGCATCAAATAGACGAATTTGTTTCGCTTTTGTAGATTCTGGCAATAAAACATGAGCCTCGGTTTGTACCGGATTAGGCAACAGTTTGACTTCACTTTCGTTTCCAATCCAGGTTTCAAAAACGCCCTGACATCCTAAAGGTGTTTTCACTGCCAAGCGATTCCATTTTTGTGTTAAAGGCAAGGTCAAAGTGTTGGTTGTTGCTGTAAATCGTTTGCCATTCCAATCAATTTCATAAGAGGCATTTCCTTTTAGAGTAAGAGCCACCAACTGCTCCTTTTGTTGCACAATGGCTTGTACCTCAAAAGGCTCAGGCTCTTTGATTTGGACATCAAAACAATGTACAAAAGAAGAAAAAGCATTACTGGTCACGCACACTTCATAAACACCGGCTCCTAAACCAGAAAGCACAGCATTTTCTTTCCCAGAAAATCGAATGAGCCGATCAACATTATTAGATCCTTGAATATTTGCTAAATAATCAAATTGTGCTAAAGCACTCAAGGCAATTTGCCCGTTTAACTTACCGATACAACTCACATTATTTTTTGAGAGTGTAATGTTTTTTGCTGAAAAGATGTCGCAGGCATCGCCAATACCATTACCATCAATATCTGATTGATCTTGGTTGGCAATTTCAGGACAATTGTCATTTTCATCAATCACGGCATCCCCATCACTGTTGGGCAGGGTGACTCCCAATAAACAAAATTCAATTTCAAATTGGTTTAAAACTCCCTCATCTTCTGAATAAGCATCCGTTATTTCCAAAGTCCAGTCACCAATGGCAGAAGTGCCGTATAGGGATTCAAAGCTTGTAATGGGTGCAAATGTGCCGGAAAAGGGAGCTTCTGCATTAAAAATACTTTGTGCTGCCTCGGCATCAAAAACAGTTTGTTCATAATTAGAATTGCTACCTCCCAATTGCTGACTAAGCAAAATGGATGTGCCGTTGGGTGCCACCAAAGTAAGGGTCAAATCTTCAACCCAATCGTGTTCAATGTCCACCCTAACATTCAAGTCTTCAATAGGAAGATCATAACCCACAGGAAAAGTTAATACAGTGGTTTTTGGGATATCGTTAGTAGCATCGGCAATAGGTTGGGGCAAATCAGATGGAGAAAGCGTAACGCATGAAAGTGGAGAGGTGGATAGTGCCCTTGCCACTGAAAAAACACCAACGCCACAATTGTTTTCTGCTTTTACACGCCAATAATAAGTTTGATTTTCTTCCAATTCAACTCCTTGAAATTGATTTGAATAGACTACTGTGTCTTTTATTATGTTTTGAAAAGTACTGTCTTGCGCAATCTGAAATTGATATAGATCGGCATTTACTGAAGCTTCCCATGCAAAGGCAGGTTTGAGTTCGGCTGCAGTGTCGCCGTCTTGGGGCAACAAAAGCACTGGTGAATTAATAGTAGCTGAACGCAATACCAAATCAAATTGGAAATCATAGGCCAAAGATCCGCTCTGCGCCAATACCTCAAAAGCAAAATCATTGGGACTCATATTTTGTATGCCCTCAATGGTAACTTGTCCACTAAGGTCTGAGGGACGATATTTTGATTTTGAAAAACGAGCGGAAAGCCCATCAGGCAAATTACTAATGGACAAGGTAATATCTTCGTCATAATCAGAAAAACGCTTTATCTGAAAATCATATACAACTGCTGCTGTATCGCAAACCTCTTGAGTAAAAGAATCAAAAGTCAAAACAAAATTGCGAGGCTTTACTGCTATAAAGGCATCATTGATGGCGAAATAGATAGAATTATCAGGTTTTATCTTTATTCTTGTTTTTTCCAAGCTCAAACTGTCTGGAACTATTATATCCACCTGACCATCATTTGGGGTTTTTTCCAATAAAACGTAAGGATATTCTTCCCCACCACTGCTAGATAGGTAAACACTCACAGTTTCTGTGTTTATGGGTGACTCATTTGTTCCTCCTACGTCCCAAACCAGCGATTGTTTGGTGCCTGCTTCCCAAATGATATTCCGCTCGTTTTGAGAAAGTATTCGAAAGGGACCTGTATTTTGAACCACGTTAATCGCCACCTCATCTTGCCCAAAAAGCATTTGTTCATTTTTCATTTCCCGCACGGTAAGTCCCCATCGCAAAAGCCGTCCCACCTCAGAAACGGTTTCCCAATCTTGATTGATTTGTGGATTGGCTTGAGTGAGCTTACCGGCCAAAATCCGATCCATATTAGGTATGGTTCGAACCGGATTTTGTTGGGGGCGTATGGATCGATTTTGAGGGCCTATGGCATTTTGTGGGCCAAAATTTTCGTGGGTCACCTTGCCACTATCTAATTGATCCCAAGCAAAAGTTGTTCCATCTGTTGGGCTTGCATTTTGGAATTGCAAGGCGTAAGCTGTACCCGTGGGAATGAAGTGATCTGGACCAACATTAACAAAAGGTGGTGTAGCAACAATGGGAGTGCTTGTGCCACATCCCAATTGGGCTACATATTGCTGAATGTTTTGTAAACTGTAGTAATGAAAATAGGGGTCGCCATGGCGTTGTAAATTATCATCGCCAGCAATACCTGCATAGCCCATGATAGTAGATCCACTGCCAGGTTCTGCATTAAATCCAAATCCTTCAATTTGAAAAGAAAAAGTGTGGTAAGCTCCAAATTGGTGGCCTAACTCATGTCCAAAATAGTCTAGATCAAAATAATCATTACGGTATTCAGACCCAAAAGGATCTTCAAAAGAATGACTTGAAAAGGCACTGCCTTTTTTTCCTGAAACACATACACAACCCAAACAGCCAGCATCTCCATTAGGTTCTCCGTAACCCAAAAGGTGTCCAATATCATAGGCATCATTGCCAATTTCAGCATCTAGTGTTTCTTGTAATTCACTATTAAGATTATTGGTGAAAGGATCGTTCATAACATCCGTATATACTAAGGTTGTATCTGTGACCAACTCCAAATGGATTTGCAATTCTTGCTCATAAATTTCATTCACTCGATTGAGTGAACTAACTACTGCCGCCAGGGCGTCTTCTTGATTGGTGCCATTGCTGTCATCATCATCTCCCCAAAAAGCAGTATACTCTGCTGTGGTGGCAATCGCAATGCGAAAAGTGCGAAGTTGGGGTTCTTCAATAGCCTTTTTTTGTGCCTGTTCTCTTTCTCTTTTATTAGAAGGAAGGTCAGTCTTACATTGCCATGTGTCAGTATAACTTTGATTGTTTTTTATATAACTAAAATGAAGGCCTTGGGTTTTGCGCACTGGTTGAATAAAAAAGTCTTTTTGACTAGGCAAACGCAACCACGCATTTATGCCATGGGGGCTCACACTCAAACGTAAAGACACATTAGGTCTTTGGATACTGTATCCTTGAAAAGTTTTTATATCCTTATATTTTTTTGCTAATGAAGGGGCAAATAAAGCTACCGATTGCAGCTTAAAAACTTCTGTTTTGCCTTGCTCATTAATAAGCGCAATTTCTGGCTGAGTAGAGGTCGCTTTTTTCAAAAACTGCTTGTCAAAATTCTTTTGATTTAGTTGCCAATAAGAAGAACCAACCCGCAAACGCCTTTCCTTTTGCGGAACAGATACAGTGGCTTTTGACCAATAATCTTGACCAATCAAAAAGGTGGGAAAAAGTAACAATAGCAATGTTACTTTAAGATAAAATTTCTTTTTCAAAGTTCTATTAAAGTTTAAAAATAAGGAAACTTTCATGGATTGGTAGAGAATGGCTTATTTTTGTGATCAAATCAGCGAGAGTAAAATTGCATGAAGCAACTGACACACCTCAACCAATATCGAGAAAACAAACCTTGCATTTTAACCATTGGTACTTTTGACGGGGTGCACTTGGGGCATCAAAAAATAATTAACGCTTTGGTTGAAGAGGCAAAACAAAAAAACTTACTGGCCAATATACTTACGTTTTTTCCCCACCCAAGAATGGTGTTACAACAAGATCAGAGTATTAAATTGATAGATACTTTGGAGGAGAAAAAAGAGGCCCTAGCAACTTTGGGTGTTGATCATTTAATTATCCATCCTTTTTCAGAGGCTTTTTCTCGTTTAACTGCCCTTGAATTTGCCCGAGATATTTTGGTGGAAAGACTCCATGTTGCCAAAATTATTGTGGGTTATGACCACCGGTTTGGCCGCAACAGAGAAGCCACAGCAGAAGATCTAAAAACCTTAGGAAATACCTATAGTTTTGAAGTAACCACCATTCCCCCTCAAGCGGTTTCTTCTATTGCGGTGAGTTCAACCAAAATCAGAAAAGCCCTATTAGAGGGAAATATTACAGAAGCCAATCGCTACCTAAATCGACCTTATCAAATTCAAGGGACTGTGGTGAAAGGCGATGGTATTGGACGCACGCTTTCTTTTCCAACTGCAAATATTGAGGTGCAAGTAAATTATAAATTATTGCCAGCCAAAGGAGTTTATTTGGTGGCTGTGCCCCATAAGGGAAAACTTCTTTTCGGTATGATGAATTATGGTTTACGTCCTACCGTCAATGGAGAGCAAGCTGTCATGGAGGTTCATCTATTCGATTTTAACCAAGACATATACGGTCAAAAACTTACACTTCAACTCCTTTTAAAAATTAGAGATGAACAAAAATTTGAATCATTAACAGCACTCAAAGGCCAAATTCTAAAGGACAAAGCATTTTGCCTTTCCCATATTGAACAAAATTTTTAAGAATCCTTAGCTTTGCAAAAATCGATTTATGCTCTCGCTTCAGTACATTCGTGAAAACAAGCCAGCCCTACAAGCGGCCTTAAAAAAAAGACAATTCAAAGATCTCGCTATTGTTGATCAAATTATCGCTTTAGACCAAAGCCGTCGTCAACAAAAAAATGAGCTTGATTCCCTTTTGGCCCAAGCCAATCAAGCGGCCAAAGAAATTGGAATGCTATTCAAGCAGGGGCAACAAGAAAAAGCCGATGCCTTAAAAGCAAAAAGTGGAACACTTAAGGAAAAGTCAAAGGCAATCCAAGAAGCATTGCAAAGTACTGTTGAAAAATTACACGCCCTTCGCACTCAACTCCCCAATGTGCCACATGCCTCCGTGCCTGCAGGCCATACTGAGGCAGACAATGAAGTGATTTTTACAGCCGGCAACATTCCCAAATTACATGAAAAGGCACAACCCCATTGGGAGTTAGCAGCACAGTATGACCTAATCGATTTTGAATTGGGCAGTAAAATTACAGGAGCCGGGTTTCCGGTCTATAAAGGAAAGGGTGCTCGTTTGCAACGGGCCTTAATCAATTACTTTCTAGACCAAAACACTGCCGCTGGATATCGTGAAATGCAAGTGCCGCATCTAGTAAACGAAGCCTCTGGTTTTGGTACCGGTCAATTGCCCGATAAAGAAGGACAAATGTATCAAGTACCAGAAGACCACCTTTTTTTAATCCCTACAGCCGAAGTTCCCCTCACCAATCTCTTCAGAGACCAATTGCTTCAGGCCAAAGACTTACCCATTTGCTTAACCGGATATACCCCCTGTTTTAGACGTGAGGCCGGAAGTTATGGAGCCCACGTTCGGGGGCTCAATCGACTGCATCAATTTGATAAAGTTGAAATTGTTCGTATTGAAGAACCACAACACGCCCCTGCAGCTCTAGATGCCATGGTAGAACACGTAAAAAAGATCTTGGCCGCACTAGAATTACCTTATCGCATTCTTCGTCTTTGTGCCGGAGACTTAGGTTTTACATCTGCCTTAACCTATGATTTTGAAATTTTTTCAACTGCTCAAGACCGCTGGTTAGAAATTAGTTCCGTATCTACTTTTGAAAGCTTTCAAGCCGAACGACTCCAATTGCGATTTAAAGATACTGAAGGCAAAAAACAAATGGTTCACACCCTAAATGGAAGTGCTTTGGCTCTCCCTAGAGTGGTGGCTGGTCTCCTTGAAAATTGCCAAACTGCCAATGGCATAAAAATTCCTGATGCATTGGTGCCCTACACGGGTTTTGAATGGATAAATTAAGCCTATGGTCATTTATAATGTCACTGCCCAAATTGACCCTCCAATTGCCACCAAATGGTTGCAGTGGATGCAAGAAATCCATTTGCCAGAAGTCTTTCAGTGCGGTGCCTTTGAAGCCATTAATATCCTTAAAATTCACAGTGATGCCCTAGAAAATAGCAGCTATGCTGTGCAATATGTAGCTTCCTCTAAAGCAATCTTACAAAATTATTTAGACCAATGGGCAGCCACTCATCAAGCTGCAGAAAACAAAGTTTTTGGTCAGCAAGTGCTTCGTTTCCAAACCCAACTTGAAATTATCCATTCTTTGACATGAAAAGGGTTCGAGCAAAGAAATACCTCGGCCAACATTTCCTCAAAGAACAAGCTATTGCTCAAAAAATTGCAGCTACCCTCCCTACAAATGAGAACCTATGGGTCTTAGAAATTGGTCCGGGTATGGGCATGCTTACTCAATTTTTATTGCCCCAACACCCAAAGTTAAAAGTGGTCGAAATTGACACAGAATCTGTGGTCTTTCTACAAAATCAATTTCCCTCTTTACAACATCATATTATTAAGGAAGACATTTTAAAATTCGATTTTCAAAAGCACTTTGGCACTGCTCCCTTAGCCGTGATAGGCAATTTTCCCTACAACATCTCCTCTCAAATTGTTTTCAAACTATTGGAGTATCGTTCTCAAATTCCCTTTTTTGCTGGTATGTTTCAAAAAGAAGTGGCTCAAAGACTTTGTGAACCTCCGGGATCTAAACAATACGGCATTTTGTCTGTCTTAGTGCAATTGTTTTATCACGCCACCTATTTGTTTGAAGTGTCTCCAGAATCCTTTAGTCCACCACCCAAAGTAGTTTCGGCCGTAATTCAACTGGAACGCAAAACCAATTTTAACGTTGATTGTAATGAAGCTCTATTGTTTCGAGTGGTTAAATTGAGTTTCCAACAAAGACGCAAAACACTTCGTAACAGTTTAAAAACATTGCCCATACCCAATAATATAAGAGAAGATAGTATCTTTGACTTACGGCCGGAAAAACTTTCAGGTCATGATTTTGTAGAACTCACAAAAAAGATAAGTGATGGCCAACTTTGAGATAAATGATGACTTCTTTGCCTCCATCAAAACACTTATCGAAAATCAGGAATCGCGTCGCCTAAAAACACGCTTGCAAAAACTACATTATGCCGATATTGCTGAAATTGTGGAGCTTCTATCTACCACCGAGGCTCTTTTTATAATCAAATTATTGGACAGTGAAACCACAGCTGATGCTCTTGCTGAATTAAATGAAGACACTCGTGAAAATATATTAGAGCAACTTTCTGCTAAAGAAATTGCCGAAGAAGTGGCTGAGTTAGATACTGATGATGCCGCCGATTTAATTGCTGAGCTCTCCGAAGAAAGACAGCAAAAGGTGATGTCGCAATTGGAAGATAACGAACACGCCCAAGACATAAGAGAGCTTTTAAGCTATGGTGAAAACACAGCTGGAGGACTAATGGCTAAGGAACTCGTGAAAGTACAAGAAAACCTCAGTGTGCTCAAATGCCTTAATGAAATGCGTGCCCAAGCCGAACACGTTACCCGGGTGCATTCCATTTATGTGGTAGATCAAAAAAACAAACTCAAAGGAAGACTTTCGCTAAAAGACCTCATCACTGCCAACGCCAAAGCCAAAGTAAAAGATATTTATATTCCCAATGTAGATTATGTTACGGTGGACCAAGAAGGAGAAGAAGTGGCAAAAATCATGTCAAAATATGACTTAGAAGCCATCCCAGTGGTAAATACCAAAAAAGAATTGTTGGGTCGCATCACCATTGATGATATTGTAGATGTAATCAAAGAAGAGGCCGAAAAAGACTATCAATTAGCAGCGGGAATTTCTAATGATGTGGAGGCCGATGACAGCATCTTAGAATTAACCCGAGCGCGGTTGCCTTGGTTATTTCTAGGTTTGTTGGGTGGCTTAGGAAGTGTATTTATTTTACAAGGCTTCGAAAATGTAATGGAACAACCCGAGCTGCGCAATTTGTTTTTTTATACGCCACTCATTGCAGCTATGGCAGGGAATGTTGGAGTGCAATCTTCAGCCATCATAGTGCAGGGTTTAGCCAATGACACCGTTAAAGGATCTCTTCTTTCTAGGCTTCTTAAAGAAACCGGGTTAAGTTTAATTAATGGTATTGCTCTAGCATTTATCCTCTTGCTTTTTGGACAACTCATTGCACAAGACCCTTTGGTGAGCCTTACCATTGCCGGATCTATGCTATTGGTAATTGTAGTGGCTGCCCTCATTGGCACTTTTGTTCCAATTATTTTGGATCGAAGGGGCATTGACCCAGCCATTGCCACCGGGCCTTTCATTACCACTTGCAATGATATTTTTGGTATATTTCTCTTTTTCTACGTGGCTAAATTGGCTTTAGGATTTTGATGAAAACCATGCGCATTCTTCACGTTGATGAAAACCATCCGCTACTCCTTGAAGCTCTTGAAGAGTTAGGCTTCATAAATGAAATTGCTTACATAACTCCTCTTGAAACCCTCCTACCTACACTTCATAAATATACTGGTTTAGTCATTCGAAGTCGGTTTCCCATAGATAAAAAAGTGTTGGATGTAGCCTCAGGACTAAAATTTATTGCCCGTTTGGGAGCCGGTTTAGAAAATATTGATGTGGCATATGCCCAACAAAAAAATATTCAGCTGTTTGCCGCCCCAGAAGGAAATCGCAATGCCGTGGCAGAACACACCTTAGGCATGCTTTTAACCCTACTCAACAAACTGCGGTTGGGGCACGCCTCTATACAAAATGGGCAATGGTTGAGAGAAAACCACAGGGGGTGGGAATTAGAGGGAAAAACGGTAGGTATTTTAGGCTACGGAAACACAGGTAGTCAATTCGCAAAAAAATTATCGGGTATGGGAGTTGAAGTGCTTTGCTATGATATTCGACCCCGTCTAGGCGATGCCTTTGCCACCCAAGTGGATAGAAAAACCTTGTTAGCTAAGGCCGAGGTTATTAGCCTACATTTGCCACAAGATGCCTCAACGGTGGGAATGATTAACAAAACTTTTATTGCAAAAATGCAACGCCCTTTTTGGCTACTCAACACTGCTAGGGGAAAAATTGTTAACACAGAAGCTTTGGTAGAAGGGCTTAAAAGTGGTAAAATATTGGGTGCAGGATTAGATGTTTTGGAATACGAATCGCGCTCATTCACAACATTTTTTGATGCTGGAAATGTGCCTGAAGCATTTCAATATTTGCTCACTGCAGAAAATGTTCTTTTAAGCCCCCATGTGGGGGGATGGACACATGAAAGTTATCACAAATTAGCCATTACAATTATCAATAAAATCAAAACCCATTTTTTAAATACATGAAAAAAGTTCTTGTTCTTTGTACCGGAAATTCTTGCCGAAGCCAAATGGCTCATGGATGGTTAAACTATTATTGTGGTGGCACAGCCAATATATACAGTGCCGGTATTGAAACGCATGGTGTTAATCCTAAAGCTATCAATACTATGGCCGCAATTGGGGTGGATATCAGTCACCACACCTCCAATCATGTGGATGAATATACTGCCGTTGATTTTGATTACATTATAACCGTTTGTGACCATGCAGCAGAAAATTGCCCGCACATTCCTTCTAAAGAAGCCATGCGCATACACCATAATTTTTCAGATCCTTCAAAACTAAAAGGTTCTACGGAAGAAATAGAGGCCGCCTTTGCTGAAACTAGAGATGAAATTGCAGCCTATTGCAAAAACTTTGTGAAAGAAAAACTGGCTTAAAAACCCCTCGTTTAAGGCGCCAAAACAAACTGTGCTGTCTCTTGTGTGCGCTGTTCTAATAGAATTGGCCGGTCATAGTTTTTTATACGGTGAATGGCCTCCCTATCAAAATGACGAATAGTATATAGATCCACACCTTCAGCAACCTCCACCTTAAAACGTGCCCGTAAAGCTGTGACCAATTCTTTCAACCGGCCGTATTTGTTATTGATACAAACTGAAAAACTTATGGCTGAGTTTTGAAGCAGTTCAACTCGCATTTGATATTCATGTAGCAAAGCAAAGATGGCACTTATATTGTCTTCCACAATAAAAGAAAAGTCTAAAGAAGAAAGCCGTAGTAACACCTGTTGCTTTTTAAGAATAAAACAAGGCGTATGAGGCACAAGAGTTTTACCTTTCATTACGGCAGTGCCTTCATCTGTTGGGTTTTCAAAAGATTTTACATACAATGGAATTTCTTTACGCTGCAGGGGTTGCAATGTTTTTGGATGAATCACAGAAGCGCCATAAAATGCTAATTCAATAGCTTCTCTATATGAAATTTGATGGAGCAAGGTGGTGTTGTCAAAATGCCGTGGATCGGCGTTTAGCACGCCCGGCACATCTTTCCAAATAGTTACTGAGGTAGCATTTAACGCATAACCAAAAATAGCTGCGCTATAATCTGAACCTTCCCTTCCTAAAGTGGTGGTAAAATTATTATCATCACTGCCAATAAACCCTTGTGTAATAACCAAGGTGTTGTTGGGTATTTTTTCTTGTATGGCCTTGGTGGTAGCATCCCAATCCAAATTGGCATCCCGATAGTAAGTATCAGTTTTGATGCAAGTGCGGGCATCTAGCCATTGGCTAGGAAGCTCTTCGGCAGCAAAATAATGAGCAATAATTTGTGTGGATATCAATTCGCCATAACTCACCACTTGATCATAGACAAAACTGTAGTGGGTCGATTTATTTGTAGTTAAGAAATTAGTAAGACTATCAAAGAGCTTGTCTACAGCATCAAAAACAGCTTCTTGCGGTTGAAAAAGTACTTGAACAATATCGAGATGTTGCTTTTTTACTTCCAAAAGGGCTTGCGACAATGCCTTAGGGTTGTTAAAATAATGATCCACAACAAGTTCCATTGCGTTGGTGGTTTTTCCCATGGCTGATACCACAATGAGTGTGTCTTGGTAGCCCACGGTTTTGAGCAATTGTAAAATGGTGCGCACTCCCTCAGCATCTTTTACTGAGGCTCCACCAAACTTATATATTTTCATTGATTTTTTTATTGTTGAGAAATTGTTCCATTTCATTTCGATGCATTTGCACTGTGCGCCAATCTGAAAGTACGCTAGCACCACTTTTTTCATAAAAGGAAATAGCTGGTGTGTTCCAATCTAGCACATTCCATTCAATGCGCTCCACGCCTTGACCATAGGCCTGTTCAATAAATTGATAATACAGTTTTGAGCCAATGCCTTTCCCTTTCATTTTTTTGGTTACAATGAGGTCTTCCAAATGCAGAGTAGGGCCTTTCCACGTAGAATAACGCGGATAATAGAGTGCCATTCCTACCACCTTTTGATCCACTTCAGCCACTAAACACTCAAAAAGAGGAGCATTGCCAAAACCGTGGTTTTCAATATCAGTCAACGTTACCAATACGGCATAGGGTTCTCTTTCAAAGGTGGCCAATTCTTGAATCAAGGCCAAAATGAAGGGGCTGTCTTGTTTTGTTGCTTTGCGTATTTGGACTTCCATACTTTTGAATTGGGCACAAAAATACAATATGCCAAGTTGTAGCTGTATAATTCCCAATAAATTTCACAGAATCCAAAAAGGATGTTATATCGATAAAATTAAATAGCTAAAAAATTCAATATAGCTGCTGAAAAAGCCGCTGGGTTTTCGGCATGCAGCCAATGTCCGGCCTTGGGTATGGTTTCAATCTGTGCATAAGGAAAGTGCTTTTTAATTAACAGTTGGTCTTCTGGCAATATATAGTTTGAGTTGCCGCCAGCCAGAAAAAGTGCCGAAAGGTTACAATGGGCTTCGGAATTAAGAGGAGCACCAATAGCTTTACCTTTGCTTTTCAACACCTCAATATTTACTCGCAAACCCAATTGGTTTGGTGCTTTCCAATACAGATTTTTAAGCAAAAATTGTCGGACACCAACCTCCTTTATGGTTTTCGCCAAGTCATCTTCGGCTGCTTTTCGGCTTGTAATTTGTCGAAAATCTAGGGCCGCCAAACTGGAAAGAATTTGTTCGTGATGGGGCGGATAGGTCCGAGGAGAAATATCGGCTACAACAAGTTTTTCAACTCGCTCAGGCTGTTTTGAAGCAAAGTTCATGGCCGTTTTCCCACCCATAGAATGTCCTAACAAAGTGGCTTTATCAATTTTGTGATGATTCATCCACCACAACAAGTCTTCTGCCATTAGATCATAATTAAATTCGGCAGACCAAAAACTTCGGCCGTGGTTACGCTGATCAATTAAATGTACTTGAAACCCTTTCTCTGCCCAGGCCTTGGCGTGGGTTTTCCAATTATCGCCCATACCTAAAAACCCATGTAGAATAACTAACTGGCGGGTTCCGCTGCCGTGGGTATTATGATGGAGGATGTCCAAATTGTAATTGTTGTAAATAAAGTGGTATTACATTTTCAAATCCCAAATATAAACTTTCACAGATGAGGGCATGACCAATAGATACCTCTTGAAGATTAGGAATGTTTTTGGCAAAATAACCCACATTTTCTAGACTTAAATCATGCCCCGCATTTAGCCCCAATTTCAAGGATTGGGCTATTTCTGCAGCTGCTATGTAAGGTGCTATGGCTGCTTTAGGATCACTTGAATAGCGTTTTGCATAGTCCTCCGTATATAGTTCAATGCGATCGGTGTGCGTTTCAGCCGCCCCTTCTACCATCTCTGGAATAGGATCTACAAAAATGGAAGTGCGGATACCTGCCGCCTTAAATTCGGCAATAATATCTTGTAGAAAAGATTTGTGTTTCAAGGTGTCCCAACCCGCATTGGATGTGATGGCATCGGGAGCATCAGGCACGAGGGTTACTTGGGTCGGTTTTATTTTTAAAACCAAATCTTTAAACTCCAAAATAGGATTGCCTTCTATATTAAATTCTGTGGTCACCACTTTTGGCAAGGCCAATGCATCGTCATAACGAATATGACGTTGATCAGGTCTGGGGTGAATGGTGATGCCTTGGGCACCAAAATGTTGCAGGTCTTTGGCAACTTCCAGAAGGTTGGGCATGTTTCCGCCACGGGCATTTCGGAGAGTTGCAACTTTATTGATGTTTACACTTAGGGACGTCATGATGATTTTTTGGTAAAAATAGGGCATAGTTAAAGGACGTAAAAGAAAACCCGGTTTTTTAACTAAAATTAATGAGAAAAAACATAATCGCCCCAAGCCTATGCCCTCAAAGCCGAAGTTTTGTAACTTGCCAAAAAAATAAGCGCATGAAAATTGCCTTGTTTAGTGAATATGACCATGCCAAAACCATCGAATGTATGGCGGAGGTGATGGCGTATTGCCAAAATCATCAACATGAATTTGCTTTGGTAGAAAACATGGCTTCTCATTTTGAGAGTCATCAAGGAGCCCTTGCCTATTTTGACCCGCAACAAACCCTCTCCCCTGATTTTGATT
>JBMYZB010000022.1:0-16990 GCA_049609945.1 Flavobacteriaceae bacterium | reverse complement strand
TTTGCTCATTGGTTTTGTTTCCATAATTTTAACGGTATCTCCAATATTACAATCGTTTGCTTCATCGTGTACCATATATTTTTTGGTCTTCAAGACAAATTTTCCATAAAGCGGATGCTTCACCCGTTTCACTTCAGAAACTACGGCAGACTTTTCCATTTTATTACTGGTTACAATACCGATACGCTCTTTTCTTAAATTTCTTTCCATAAAACTTACGCTTGTTTATTTGAAAGGGCCGTATTTAAACGTGCTAACGTTCTTCGGGCGGCTCTAATTTGCAATGGATTTTCTAGGGGAGAAACAGCGTGAGTCAATTTAAGATCCAACAATTGTTTTTCAACCTCTGCAATTTTTACTTGCAGTGCCTCTGCTTCCATTAATTTTATTTCTGACTGTTTCATAGGCTCCTTTTAGGCATCAAAATCACGTGCCACAATAAATTTGGTTTTAACGGGTAATTTTTGTGCTGCCAAACGCAAGGCTTCTTTGGCCACGTCATGGGGCACACCACCCACCTCAAACAAAATACGACCAGCCTTGGCCACCGCCACAAAATATTCTGGTGCTCCTTTTCCTTTTCCCATACGTACCTCTAAAGGCTTTTTTGTAATGGGTTTGTCCGGAAAGATTTTAATCCAAAGTTGACCTTCACGTTTCATGTAGCGTGTGGCAGCAATACGAGCAGCTTCAATTTGTCTAGAGGTGATAAACACCGAGTCTAAAGCTTTGATGCCAAACATACCGTTAGAAAGTTGGTGACCCCGCTGAGAAAGACCTTTCATACGGCCTTTTTGGGTTTTTCGATATTTTGTCTTTTTGGGTTGTAACATAATTTTTCTGTACTACCTGATTACTATTATTTTCTTCTGCGTTGGCGATTTCCTTTTCCACCTGCGTTTCGTCCGGAATTATTTCCGCCACCAGACTTATTACTCATGCCCACTAAAGGAGACAATTCTCTTTTGCCATACACTTCGCCTTTCATGATCCACACTTTAATTCCCAATCGACCATAAGTGGTATGGGCTTCAACTAAAGCATAGTCAATATCGGCACGGAAAGTAGACAATGGAATACGACCCTCTTTATAAGACTCTGAACGAGCCATTTCAGCTCCGTTTAAACGGCCGGAAATTTGTACTTTAATACCTTCAGCATTCATACGAATGGCTGCTGCAATGGCCATTTTGATGGCACGTCGGTAGGAAATTCTACTTTCAATTTGACGGGCGATGCTGGCTCCCACCAATTGGGCGTCCAATTCTGGACGCTTAATTTCATGGATATTTATTTGTACTTCTTTGTTGGTAATCTTGCGCAACTCTTCTTTTAACTTGTCCACCTCTTGGCCTGCTTTTCCAATAATAATACCTGGGCGAGCTGTGGTGATGGTTACAGTAATAATTTTGAGTGTACGTTCAATAATTACATTAGAAACACTAGCCTTAGAAAGACGGGCGTGCACATACTTTCTGATTTTATCATCTTCGGCTAATTTATCACCATAGTTATTACCTCCATACCAGTTGGAGTCCCATCCTCTAATGATGCCTAAGCGGTTTCCGATTGGATTAGTTTTTTGTCCCATAGTTATGCTTCAATTGTATTAGATCCCAACACCAACGTAACATGGTTGGAACGTTTTCTTATGCGGTGTGCTCGGCCTTGTGGAGCCGGACGTAGTCGCTTTAACATTTTTCCGCCGTCAACACGAATTTCTTTCACAATCAAATTGGCTTTTTCAATGTCTTCAGACTCGTTTTTACTTTGCCAGTTAGAAATTGCCGAAAGCAATAACTTCTCTAAGCGTCGAGAAGCTTCTTTTGGGCTGAATTTCAAAATAGTGAGTGCCTTGTTAATTTCCTCTCCTCGCACCTGGTCTGCCACCAATCGCATTTTTCGTGGTGAAGTGGGGCAATTATTCAACTTGGCAAAGGCCATACTTTTTTTAGCCTCTTTGATTTGTTCTGCCGTTTGTCTCTTTCGATTTCCCATGATGCGGTCTTATTTTTTTCCTTTATTCTTGGCCCCTGCATGCCCTCTAAATGAGCGGGTGGGTGAAAACTCACCTAGTTTGTGTCCCACCATATTTTCGGTCACATAAACAGGAACAAATGTTTTTCCGTTGTGCACCCCAATGGTTTGGCCCACAAAATCCGGCGTTATCAAAGAAGAACGCGACCAAGTTTTGATCACAGTCTTTTTATTCTCTTCTACATTTTTCATCACTTTCTTTTCTAAGCTGTGATGTACAAAGGGTCCTTTTTTTAATGAACGAGCCATGCGTTACTTATTTTTTTCTGCGTTCAACAATGAACTTATTACTTGCTTTTGTTTTAGATCGTGTACGGTAGCCTTTTGCGGGTAATCCTTTTTTGGACCTTGGGTGTCCACCAGAAGCACGACCTTCTCCACCTCCCATAGGGTGATCCACAGGGTTCATGGCCACCGGACGAGTGCGTGGTCTTCTTCCCAACCAACGTGAGCGACCAGCTTTTCCAGATACCAACAATTGGTGGTCTGAATTGGAAACAGCTCCTATAGTGGCCAAACAGGTAATTAACACCATTCGTGTTTCACCTGAAGGCAATTTAATGGTAGCATATTTTCCATCCCGAGCCATCAATTGAGCAAAAGCTCCTGCACTTCGAGCTAAGGCAGCACCCTTTCCAGGTACCAACTCGATACATGATATAATGGTACCTAATGGGATATCAGATAGGTAAAGAGCATTCCCTATATCTGGAGTAGCACTTTTCCCTGAAGATATTTTTTGGCCCACTTGAAGACCGTTTTGAGCAATGATGTATCGCTTTTCTCCATCTTTATACTGAACCAAAGCAATAAAAGCCGAGCGATTAGGATCGTATTCGATACTGATCACTTCTGCGCTTATATCAAATTTGTTACGTTTAAAATCGATAATTCGATAACGTCTTTTATGTCCTCCGCCGCGATGGCTTACGGTCATTTTTCCTTTATTATTTCTTCCTCCGGAAGATTTTAATGGGGCTAAAAGACTTTTCTCCGGCTTGGAAGTGGTGATGGCATCAAAACCATTAACCACGCGGAATCGTTGTGCTGGAGTTATGGGTTTAAGTTTTCTAACTGACATCTGGCGTGGCTTTAAAGGTTACTATAAAAATCAATGGCATCTCCTTCAACCACTTGCACCACAGCACGCTTGGTGGCGTTGGTTTTTCCAGATTGCATTCCGGTTTTGGTATATTTTACTTTGCGCTCCGGCCCGTAATTGAGAGTGCGCACTTTTTCAACCGCTACATTATAGGTGTTTTCAACCGCAGCTTTTATTTCTAGTTTATTGGCTCTAGGATCTACAAAAAAGGTGTAGCAATTCGAGAGTTCACTCCCCCGAGTTGCTTTTTCTGTGATAATCGGTTTTATTAAAACTTTCATAATTAACGATTCAAAAGTGTTTCAATAGCAGCAACAGAACTCTCTGATAGAATTAAGGTATTGGCATTTGAAATGCCGTAAGTGTTTAATTCAGAGTTATTTACAACTTGAGATTTTTCTAAATTGCGCGACGACAAATATACATTATTATTCGATTCACCCAACACGTGTAAGGTTTTTTTGCCCTGCAACCCTAAGGCGTTCAAAATGGCGGTGTATTGTTTTGTTTTTGGCGCCTCCATTTGGAAGTCTTCCAAAACATAAATCGCTTTCTCTTGGGCTTTAATGCTCAACGCTGACTTACGAGCCAAACGCTTCACTTTCTTATTTACTTTTTGGCTATAGCTTCTAGGTGTTGGGCCAAAAATACGTCCACCGCCTCTAAACAATGGGTTTTTGATACTCCCAGCACGGGCTGTTCCTGTCCCCTTTTGTTTCTTAATTTTACGGGTACTTCCAACAATTTGACCTCTTTCTTTCGCTTTGTGTGTTCCTTGTCTTTTGTTGGCAAGGTGTTGTTTCACATCCAAATAAATGGCATGGGCATTGGGTTCAATGCCAAACACTTCCGGATTGAGTTTGACTTTCTTTCCGGTTGTTTTCCCTGCTGTGTTATAGATCTGTAATTCCATTATTTCTCAACGATTATAAAAGCGTTTTTATGGCCCGGCACACATCCTTTAACCACTAAAAGATTCTTTTCGGGCACCACTTTAACCACTTTCAAATTTTGCACTTTTACTTTGTCCGTTCCCATTCTTCCCGCCATGCGCATGCCTTTAAAGACACGAGCTGGATAGGATGCTGCTCCGATAGATCCAGGGGCACGCAAACGGTTGTGCTGGCCATGTGTAGATTGCCCAACACCACCAAAACCGTGGCGTTTCACAACCCCTTGAAAGCCTTTTCCTTTAGAGGTTCCAGACACATCAACAAATTCTCCTTCAGTGAAGTGTTCCACTGTGAGTGTATCACCCAATTGGTGTGTTGCTTCAAAATTTTGGAATTCAACAACTTTCTTCTTGGGGGCAGTATTGGCCTTTTTAAAATGGCCTTGAGCCGCCTTTGAAGTGCGTTTTACTGCCTTGTCATCGAAACCCAGTTGCAACGCATCATAGCCGTCAACCGCTTTGGTTCTGACTTGGGTAACCACGCATGGCCCTACCTCTAATACGGTACAAGGAATATTTTTTCCTTGTTCGTCATATAGACTGGTCATACCGATTTTTTTTCCTATTAACCCAGACATTTACTTATTTTTTATTATTAAACTTTAATTTCTACTTCTACGCCACTGGGCAACTCCAACTTCATTAAAGCATCAATAGTCTTTGATGAAGAACTGTAGATATCCAAAAGGCGTTTGTAAGAGCATAATTTGAATTGCTCACGCGATTTTTTATTAACGTGAGGCGAACGCAACACCGTAAATATTTTTTTGTGAGTGGGCAATGGAATGGGTCCTGTGACCACCGCACCGGTTGTTTTTACGGTCTTAACGATCTTATCGGCAGATTTATCTACCAAGTTGTGATCGTATGATTTTAATTTGATTCTAATTTTTTGACTCATGTGGCGAAACCTTAAGCGTTTTGTTTTCCTTTAATATCAGCAATTACCGCTTCAGAAATATTCTGAGGCGTTTCTGCATAATGAGCAAATTCCATGGTGGAAGTAGCTCTACCAGAAGATAGGGTTCTAAGTGCCGTAACATAACCGAACATTTCAGATAGTGGCACTTCAGCTTTCACTACTTTAGATCCGGCGCGATCATCCATAGAGTTCACTTGACCACGTCTGCGGTTAAGGTCACCCACAATATCTCCCATATTTTCTTCTGGCGTAAGTACTTCCAGTTTCATTATGGGTTCCATAATAACGGCACGGGCGGCACGGGCAGATTCTTTAAAGCCCAATTTTGCAGCCAACTCAAACGAAAGTGAATCAGAATCCACAGGGTGGAAAGATCCATCTTTCAAGGTAATTTTCATGGCGTCTATCTCAAAACCGGCAAGGGGGCCGTTTTTCATGGCCTCTGCAAACCCTTTTTCTACAGAAGGAATATATTCTTTTGGAATGTTACCTCCTTTAATTTCGTTGACAAATTCCAGACCAGGTTTTCCATCTTCTGCTGGCTCAATGGTAAATACAATATCAGCAAATTTACCACGACCACCAGTTTGCTTTTTGTATACCTCACGGTGATCGGCAGCGTCCGTAAGAGCTTCTTTATATTCCACTTGGGGTTGCCCTTGGTTCACCTCCACCTTAAATTCACGTCTGAGACGATCCACAATAATGTCTAAATGCAACTCGCCCATTCCAGAAATAATGGTTTGCCCAGAAGCTTCATCCGTTTTTACTTGGAAGGTTGGATCTTCTTCAGCTAGTTTTCCTAAAGCCATACCGAGTTTGTCCACGTCTGCTTTGGTTTTGGGTTCCACAGCAATACCGATCACTGGATCGGGAAATTCCATACTTTCTAAAATAATGGGAGCATTTTCTGCCGAGAGGGTATCTCCCGTTTTAATGTCTTTAAATCCTACTGCAGCTCCAATATCTCCTGCTTCAATAAAATCAATTGAATTTTGTTTGTTGGAGTGCATTTGATAAATTCTAGAAATACGCTCTTTGTTGCCACTTCGGTTATTTAATACATAAGAACCCGCATCCAGTCGGCCTGAATAGGCGCGGAAAAAGGCTAATCGACCCACAAACGGATCGGTAGCAATTTTAAAGGCTAGGGCCGAGAACGGCTCTTGCACATTGGGTTTACGTGAAATTTCGGCATCTGTCTTAGGATCGGTGCCCACAATGGCTTCTTTATCTTCTGGAGAAGGCAAATAGCGACAAACTGCGTCTAATAAAAATTGTACTCCTTTGTTTTTAAAGGAAGACCCGCAAATCATAGGAATAATACTCATGTCTTGCGTGGCAGCACGTAAGGCATCATGGATTTCGTCCGGGCTGATGCTGTCTGGATCTTCAAAGTATTTTTCTAAGAGGGCTTCATCATATTCTGCAACAGCCTCAATAAGCTGTCCACGAAGTTGCTCTACTTCATCTTTTAAATCCTCTGGCACTGGCATTTCATCATATGTAGAACCAAAATTATCATCGTGCCAAACAATTGCTTTGTTGGTTACTAAATCTACAATTCCTTTAAAATCCTCTTCATCACCAATATTTAGTACCAAGGGCACAGCATTTGATTTAAGCATCTCACGAACTTGTGTGCACACGTTAAGGAAGTTGGCACCTTGGCGATCCATCTTGTTAACAAACCCAATACGTGGTACTTTGTAGTTATCGGCCAAACGCCAGTTTGTTTCCGATTGAGGTTCTACTCCATCCACAGCAGAAAACAAAAAAACCAATCCATCGAGAACACGTAAGGATCGGTTTACTTCCACGGTAAAATCTACGTGGCCAGGGGTGTCAATAATATTAAAATGGTAGGGTTTTGAATCTGCGGTGGGCTTCCCTTGATTAGAGGGAAAATTCCACGTACAGGTGGTGGCGGCAGAAGTAATGGTAATGCCTCGTTCTTGCTCTTGTTCCATCCAATCCATAGTGGCAGCACCATCGTGCACTTCGCCAATTTTATGACTCACGCCCGTATAAAATAAGATACGTTCTGTGGTGGTGGTTTTTCCGGCATCAATGTGTGCCGCAATACCAATATTTCTAGTAAATTTTAAATCTCTTGCCATGAGTTCTTAGTCAAAAATATAAGTGGAATTAAAATCTAAAGTGTGAGAAGGCTTTGTTTGCTTCAGCCATTTTGTGAGTATCTACTCTTTTTTTAACTGCAGAACCTTCTTCTTTGGCGGCAGCCAGAACCTCATTTGCCAAACGCAAAGCCATTGACTTTTCGTTGCGTTTTCTGGCGGCAGAGATAAGCCATTTCATGGCCAAGGAGACCTTTCGGTCGGGTCTGATTTGCATCGGAATTTGAAAGGTAGCACCCCCCACTCTTCTGCTGCGCACCTCCACATGAGGCATCACATTAGAGAGGGCGTCTTTCCAAATTTCCAGTCCGGTCTTTTCGTCAGTTTCTTTGCGTTGCTCCACGGTGTCTATGGCGTCATAGAAAATGGTGAAGGCTACAGATTTTTTTCCGTCCCACATCAGATTGTTAACAAAACGAGTCACCAACTGGTCGTTAAATTTAGGATCGGGTAATAGGGGGCGTTTTTTAGCTTGTTTTTTTCTCATGATTCACTAACAATACGTTTCACATTATTTTTTAGGTCTTTTCGCACCATATTTAGAGCGTCTTTGCAAACGACCTTCAACGCCGGCAGTGTCTAGAGCTCCTCTAACGATGTGATAACGTACTCCCGGCAAATCTTTTACTCTTCCGCCTCGAACCAATACTATCGAGTGCTCTTGGAGGTTGTGTCCTTCTCCGGGAATGTATGCGTTTACTTCTTTTCCATTAGTTAAACGCACACGGGCAACTTTTCTCATTGCCGAATTAGGTTTTTTGGGTGTGGTGGTATACACTCGAGTGCAAACACCGCGCCGTTGTGGACACGAATCCAAAGCAGCCGATTTACTCTTCTTGGTAATCGAAACTCTTCCTTTTCTTACAAGTTGTGCAATTGTTGGCATAAAATTGTTTAATTCCCCATTTTTATGGGCGTGCAAATGTAGAGATTATTTTATTTTATTCAAACCCTATGCCCTCGAAATTTTAACATTTTTTTTAGGAGGCTTAAAATCTGTCCTACTGATTTATAAAAATGCAGATAAAACAAACGGTCAAAAAAAGTTGAATGAACGGTCTTAAAACCAAAAAGTAAAACGGAGAGATTATGTGACAAGAATCGTGTAGGTAGGATTTTGAAAACAAAATTTAATTAAAATTAATCAAGTAAATAATTTGATGTTTTTTTTAGATAAAAAACACATAATCAGCTCGTTTTGGAGCGAATTGGCTTAAAAAAAATGACGCGTATTAACATTTATTTAAGATACTTGTGCTCTCAAATAATAATGTTTAACCAAACCTAATCTACTTATTAAAAAACACTATTTGTTTTTATCGCTTTTGGGGTTGTTGTGTTTGGCCACTGGTTGGGTCCAACAAAAATCCATTAGCGGAACCATTTAAGACGAAAACGGCCTTCCCCTTCCGGGAGCCACTGTGGTGATCCAAAATACAACCGTGGGTACTACCACCGATTTTGATGGAAACTTTTCCCTTGAGGCCAGTGCCGGAGACGTTTTAGAAATTAGCTATGTGGGCTACCAAAATGCCACCCTAACCGTTGGTGAGGCAGATGCGTATTCACTTTCCTTACAATTAGGAAATGAGCTAGCAGAAGTGGTTGTTACCTCGCAATATTGGATTCCGATGAATAATAGGGGCTTTGAAGGTTGGTATGTCTATAGAAAATTTGATGGACCAAAACTCAATGTAGAGGCCAACTCGCAATTGCCTGTTCCTAAACGCTATACTTATCCCATTGATGAACAATCACTAAACGCTGGCAACTGGAGCGCCGCCTCCAACAACGGAGCCAGTGATTTGCAACAAACTCCTATTTTTTGGGATAAATAGACAATCATATATTTTAAAAGGAAAAGACCTTCTGACATCTGTTAGAGGGTCTTTTTTCATTCCGTAAGCTTGGTCATTAAATCTCTTTTAGCTTCTTGAGACTTTTCTGTTTGGGATAAACTCTTAAAATCCATAATAGCTTTATCTGCTACTTAAATTTAAAAGATGATCTTTTTATGTAGAAGGCCAAATAATGATTGACAACAGGCGTACCAACAAGTATTATTTTTTGAGGTTGTAATGTAAGATATATTTGGCCTAAATAGGGGTTTATGTATCCTTTTTTAATCTCAATGGTAATTCAATATTTACGTTGTAGAAAAAGTTAAACCTTATTTAAAAATGGTTTTTTGTTAAATTAAAAATTAAAAACGTTTAATTTTTTTGTTAAAGTTAACATAATATTGATATTTTTGCAAAATTATTAACTATTATGTAAGTGTTATGAATAGAATAAAAAAATTTATTTTGCTATTGGTAATGAGCCTCACAGGGGCTTTCGCCCAGCAATCCGTCACTGGGGTAGTTTCTGATGATCAGGGCTTACCACTTCCTGGGGCTACCGTTCTTTTGGAGGGTACCACCACGGGAGTTACTACAGATTTTGATGGAAATTACACCATTTCAGCTTCTGATGGAGACGTATTGGTAATTAGTTATGTGGGTTATCAAACGCAATCTATTATAATTGGGCAAGATGACACAAATGTGACTTTGGTGGCAGGAACACAATTAGACGAAATTGTAGTTTCAGCCCTTGGGGTTTCTCGTGAAAAGAAATCGTTGGGTTATGCTCAGCAATCTGTTCAAGGTGAAACTTTGGTACAATCTAAAGAAGTAGATTTGAATGTTACCCTCTCCGGTAAAGTGGCCGGGGTACAAATGATTGGGGGATCTTCTTCGAGTTTTGATGCTGGTTTCTTACGACTTAGAGGGGAAACAGGAGTGCTCTATGTTGTGGATGGTATTAAAGTAAATGCCATGACCGATATTAACACAGATAACATCGCTAACATTTCAGTATTGAAAGGTGCTGCTGCAACGGCTCTTTATGGTGCAGATGCTGTTAACGGGGTGGTAATCATTACCAGTAAAAAGGCTGCAGATGGTGAATCTACCTTCACTGTGGATCACACCACTAACGTAACGTCCGTTTCTATTCTTCCAGAATACCAAAATGAATATGGAGGAGGATATTACCAAGATTGGGATACCTTTACTTACAATCCCGCTACAGACCCTGCTTCTTGGGCAGCATTTAATGGTCAAAAAATTCCTTACTATGCCGCTGATGAATCTTGGGGACCAAAGTTAGACGGAACGCTTGTACGTCATTGGGATAGCTGGATTCCAGGTCATCCTGAATTCGGAAAATTACGCCCTTGGGAGCCTAATCCCGATAACGTGCGCAATTTCTTCGACACTGGAATTACAAATAACACCACCCTTGCCTATTCTAAAGGTGGAGAAAATTACAATATCCGTTCATCTATGCGAAATTTGTCACAATCTTTGGTGATGCCTGAAGCGCATAGAGATCAAATAGATTTTAATATTACGGCTTCTATTGATCTAACCGATAGCTTTGAATTTTATTCTTCTTTAAACTATCAGTTTAGAGAAACCACCAACTCACCTCTTAATGGGTATGGTGGATTAGGGTCAAACTTCAACCAATGGTGGCAACGCCAATTAGATATCGATCGTTTAAAGCAAAATTATTTCTTTGAAGGTAACTTCTACAGTTGGAACGCAAAATCGGCCAGAGACGCAACTCCCCTTTATTGGGATGCGCCTCACTTTGGCCCACAACAAAACAAAAGCGTGCAGCGCAAAGATGTGGCCTTTGGAAACATGGGCTTGAACTATCAAGTGAATGAAAATTTGAGAGTAAATCTTGAAGTAAGAAGACGTTTCAATAATTTCTTGGGTAATGGAAGAGTGGCTTTTGGTGGATTAGATTTACCTAGTTATAATGAATTTAACTTCCGATACATTCAAAACGAGGTATATGGACAAGCCACCTATAACAAACGTTTTAACGACCTTGATGTGAATGCACTTGTGGGATATCAAATGCAACAAAACAGAGCTAATAGTATGCAGGCATCAACTGTAGGAGGCTTATCTGTTCCTGATTTTTACAGTGTAGCCACCTCTGTTGACCGTCCAAACTATTCTGGCAACCTATATCAATTCAAATTGATGTCCAACTTTGCTCAAGTTTCTTTGGGGTATAAAAGTATGTTCTACTTAGACGCTTCTTACCGTTTAGACTGGGGGTCATCAGCCAATGCTGATAACAACCGCATTGAGACCTTTGGTGTTTCAGGAAGTTTGATAATTGATGAATTATTAGATTTAGGAAATTCCGTATCTTTTGCTAAGCTAAGAGGTGGATACTCTCAGGCGCCTATTTTCCCTGATCCCTACCAAACAACTATGGTATATAATGTTGGGAATCCTTATGGTGGAAATGCCTCTTTCTCTGTGCCAAACACAGAAGCTAATGCTAATCTTTTGGGAGGTACTCGAGACGAATTAGAGGTTGGACTTGAATTCCGTTTCTTTAATAATCGCTTAGGTTTAGACCTTACTTATTTTGATCGTAAAGACAGAGAATTGCCTATTGCCATTCCGGTTGCAGCTTCTTCAGGGTTTAGCGGATTATCTATTAACTCTGGGCAAACCTCTTCTAACGGTATAGAAATTACATTTAATGTAACACCTGTTAAAACAGAAGATTTAACGTGGGATTTATCTGTAAACTTTGCTACCCTCGAAAAAACAGTTGACTTCCTAGCCGAAGGCATTGACGTAAATGTTCTTGATAGCTGGGTAAGCTGGGGTGGTCTTCAATTCCAAGAAATTGTGGGCGAAGAATGGGGTACTTTTGTTGGTAGAAAACGTAAATACGACGCTAGTGGCACACCTGTGCTTACAGAAAGTGGTCGTTTTGTGTATGACACCAATGAAGTGTTAGGAAGTATTCTTCCCGACTTTACTGGAGGTATTTTATCATCTCTTCAATACAAAGATTTCTACCTAAATTTAGGTCTTGATTATCAAAACGGTGGATTGTTCTACTCCACCACAAACATGTTTGCCTACTATTCTGGGCTTCACATAGACACTGTAGGAAATAACGATAAAGGCAACCCTGTTCGTGATGCACCCGATGCCGGTGGTGGATTCCATGTGGTGGGTGTCACAGAAAGTGGTGCTCCCGTTGACGTTTATATGGAAGACTATCAATGGGGTGGACGTTATTTTGGAGCTCATGATGAGTGGCTCTACGATGCTTCCTACCTTAAATTACGTCAATTGCGTTTAGGATATTCTATTCCTAGTAACCTTTTGGAAGGTACTTTTATTCAAGGGGCAGATGTATCTATTCTTGGAAACAACTTGTTGTTGCTATACTCCAATATCAAACACGGAGGACTTGATCCAAGTGAAATTGAAGGTTCTGGAAGTATCGCTGGTGAATTTAGACAAGCAGAGGGTGGACAATTACCTCCTTCACGTTCCATTGGACTTAATGTAAAACTTAACTTTTAATAACGAAAAGCATGAAAAATTATATTAAAAATTGGAGTCTAATACTGTTAACAGTATTTGCTTTTCAAGCATGTGAAACCGTTGATTTTGGCGATGAAAACTTAAATCCAAATTCCCCTTCAACGGCATCGACTGCAGCTTTGCTAACAAACGCTGAGCGTTTTATACCCACTGTTGTAAGTGAAGTAAATAGTAATCTGATGGTGCAATATATTTCTGAAATCACCTACACAGAGGATTCAAGATACGAACAATTTGAATGGTCTTACGACGCTTGGTATTCCGGGCCGCTAAAAGATCTTCAAGAAATAATTGACTTGAACACAGAAGATCCAGACGCTTATAAAAACGGAGGAACTACTGAAAATCAAATTGCTGTGGCTCGTATTCTTAAGGTTTATTTCTACCTTTATTTAACCGACAGATGGGGAATGATCCCTTACTCTGAAGCGTTGCAAGGGTCTGAAAATATAAAGCCTAAGTTTGATTCACAAGAAGCTATCTATAATTCTTTATTCACTGAAATTGATGAGGCACTAGGCTCTATCAATACCAGTGGTAACATTAAGGGGGATATCTTATTTAATGGTGACCTTAACCATTGGAAAAAGTTTGCTAATACCATGAAATTGGTGATGGCTATGCGTGTTTCTAATGCTAACCAATCGTTAGGGCAGCAAAAATTGACAGAAGCTTACAATGCAGGAGTTATTGGAAATGTGGGTGAAAACATGCATTATCCTTATTTAACAGAAGACACCAATGATAATCCTTGGCAAGACCGTTTTCAAACCCGTGAAGATTATGCGGTGAGCGATATTTTTGTTGAATTCTTAAACGATCATAATGATCCAAGAATTTCAGCCTTTGCTGAGCTCCCCCTATCAGATGCCACAGGAACATATGTGGGTTGTCCTTACGGAGTAGCTAATCCAAACGTGTTACAATCGGATATTTCTTTTATTACTTCTGACATTATTTATGATGGAACACAAAAAGGAGGAATGATTTTTAGCTATGCTCAAGTATGCTTTTCAATGGCAGAAGCAGCCTTAAGAGGAATGACAACCGTGGGTGATGCCGAGACATGGTATAATCTTGGTATTGATGCTTCTATGGCACAATGGGGTGTTTCAGATGCTGATGCCGCTGCTTATAAAGCACAAGCTGAAGTCACTTATGATGCTAGCAAAGCCTTAGAACAAATTGCTACGCAAAAATGGGCTTCATTGTATATGCAAGGAGCAGAAGCTTGGTCTGAGTGGAGACGTTTAGATTTTCCTAAACTCCAGCCTGCAGCCGACGCTTTATCTGGAAATGGAATTCCTGTTCGCAATGGTTATGCTGCACTCACCAAATCCTTAAATGAAGAAAGCTACAACGCCGCTGTTTCGGCTCAAGGGCCAGACAACCAAGACACTCGTTTGTGGTGGGATACTAAATAAGCTAACGCTTGTTAATTAATAAAAAGCACCTATTTTTATAGGTGCTTTTTTTTTAACTTCATCACTATGAAAAATATCTATCTGCTGCTTCTACCCCTCTATCAAATAAGCGTTCTCCAAGCCCAAGTGGTCTCGGTGAGTGAACAAGACTTGTTTAGAGGAGGAAATATAAATTTGGTTAAACTAGTGGCAGAAAACAAAAACTATAAGGGAACTCCTTATTTGAATGATACGTTTAAAAAAACAGTCTTAGTGTTTAAATCAAACCGCGGTTTTGAAGGTCTAATGCGGTACCATATGGGATACCAAATATTTGAATTTGAAAACAAAGCCGGTGAACGCTTTAAAATATTACCCGATAGCCAATATAAACTCGTGCATGAAGGAACCCCTTTCGTTAGAGCTAAAATAGTCCTCAAAAATCATCAAAATCTTGATGGGGTATTTCAAGTGGTCTTTGAAGGAAAACTTTACCGCCTTCTGCATTATTTAAAGAAAGAACTAGAACAACCCAGAAAAGATGCCATCCCCGCCCCTGCAACGGGAAGCAGTGAAGGTCTACTTCCCACTTGGGTTGACCGGAGTTTTTATGTAATTGTTAAAGACAAAGAAGGTATAAAGATTGAAAGTTCACATAAAAAAATGCTGAAATTGAATTTTTTTGATCCCAAAATCTATAAATCCTTTGTTGATCAAAATAAGATTAAACTCAAGAATAAAGAAATGCTAATCAGATTAGTGGAACATTTAGATCAAAACACCCCTTAACTTTTGGAATCAAAACAATCTCAGGCAATAACCATCTATGGCATCAGAGCCGTAATGGAGGCATTGGCCTCAGGAAAAAGTATTGAAAAGGTTTGGCTAATAAAAAACAGCAACAATACTCAATTCAACCATTTACAACAGCAATTACACCAACACAAAATTTCGATTAGCTATGTACCCAAAGAACGCTTTGATCGTTTTGAACATAAAAATCACCAAGGTGTAGCTGCACAAATGGCCGCCGTTTCTACCGTTGATATAGAAACGCTTTTGGCACAATTGACCGAAAAAAAGACTCCTTTATTAATCCTCTTAGATGGTGTTACAGACGTGCGAAATTTTGGAGCCATTCTGAGAACTGCTGCGGCCGTTGGTGTCGATGGTGTGGTGGTGCCCGCTAGTGGCAGTGCACCGCTAAACGGTGATGCCGTTAAAACCTCTGCTGGTGGCATTTTTAAAGTGCCTATTGTAAAGACCAATCACCTAAAAGATGTCATCTACCATCTTCAAAGTGCCAACTATACCCTCTTTGCCGTAACAGAAAAAACCTCTAATTTGTTATATAAAGCGGATTTCAAGAGACCTACTGCCATCGTCTTAGGTGCTGAAGACAAGGGTATTTCAAAAGGATTGCTCAAATTGGTACCTCAACAAGTTAAAATTCCCATGGCGCAAAGCACCGATTCGCTAAATGTTTCTGTGGCTGCAGCTGTAGTGCTTTACGAAATTGTGAGACAACGTTTATAATATCCTATCTTTAGGTCATGAACATTCCTCTGGCAGAACGCATGCGCCCAAAAAACTTAGCCCAATATTACGGGCAAGAACATTTGGTGGGCAATGAAGGAACGCTTACGAAAATGCTTTCTTCGGGGGTATTGCCTTCACTCATTTTATGGGGGCCACCCGGCACCGGAAAAACAACTCTTGCACAATTGATGGCACAAGAAAAAGAGCGTCCTTTTTTTGAGCTTTCTGCCATAAATGCCGGAGTAAAAGAAGTGCGAGAAGTAATCAAAAAAGCCGAGCAAAATGGGGGGCTCTTTGATCAAAAAACACCCATTTTATTTATTGATGAAATACATCGGTTTAGCAAATCACAACAAGACGCTCTTTTGGGTGCCGTTGAAAAAGGTGTCATAACTCTTATTGGTGCCACCACAGAAAATCCAAGTTTTGAAGTAATAAATGCTTTGCTTTCACGTTGCCAAGTGTATAGTTTATACCCGCTTAAAAAGGAAGCACTATTACAAATTCTAGAGGAAGCTGTAACTAAAGACAGCTTTTTAAAAGAGCAACAAATGGCTCTTAAAGAAACTGCTGCATTGTTGGAATTGTCTGGGGGTGATGCTAGAAAAATGCTGTCTATTTTAGAGTTAGTAGTGCAGTCATACGCAGCTAAAGGGTTACAAATCACAGACGAATATGTATATCAATGTGTGCAAACTAATCCACTCTTATTTGACAAAAAAGGCGAGTTTCATTACGATATCATTTCGGCTTTTATAAAGTCCATACGGGGCAGTGACCCGAATGGGGCAGTATATTGGCTTGCACGGATGATAGTCGGAGGAGAAACGCCAGAATTCATTGCGCGCCGAATGCTCATTTTAGCCGCCGAAGATATCGGCAATGCAAACCCCACGGCCCTAGTACTAGCTAATAATACGTTTCAAGCCATCCGGGCGGTGGGCTATCCAGAAGCGCGGATCATTTTAAGCCAATGTGCCCTTTATTTAGCCAGTTCTCCCAAAAGCAATGCAGCTTATAAAGCTATCCATGAAGCGCAAAAAACAGTGAGTGAAACGGGCCAGTTGGGTGTGCCCTTGCATCTGCGTAATGCGCCAACCAAATTGATGCAATCCATGGGCTATGGCGAAGGCTATTTGTATGCACACGACTTTGAAAATAATTTTGCTATACAAGAATTTCTTCCTGACGAATTATCAGGGCAAACTTTTTACAAACCCGGAAAGAATACAAAAGAAGAGCAGTTGAGATCTTTTTTAATAAAACGGTGGAAAAACAAATATGATTTTTAGATCTTTTTCCAAAAGAAAGGGGTAAATAGAATTAAAACGGTAAATAATTCTAAACGTCCTAAGAGCATTAAGAAACTAGCCCACCATTGCCCCACTTCCGATAACACTTCATAGTTTTCTGTAGGGCCAAAAACACCTAGGGCGGGTCCAACGTTGCCTAGCGTTGCTGCAGCCACTCCAACGGC
>JBMYZB010000021.1:0-17079 GCA_049609945.1 Flavobacteriaceae bacterium | reverse complement strand
CAAAGTATTGTGGCTGCCAGCACCATTCAGAAAAGCTTTGTTAGCAATTTAGAACGAAAAGACAGAACGGTAAAGCAGGCAGGTTTTGTGGTGTTAAAATACACTTACATGCCCAGTGTTTTGGTAGAAACAGGATTTTTAACCAACCCAAATGAAGGTGCTTATTTAAATTCTTCTAAAGGGCAGCAACAAATGGCCTCTGCCATTTCTAAAGCCATTATAAATTATAAGTATATCCTTAATAACAGTTTAGCTGATAATAGTCCTTTAGAAAATAGATCATCAGTAACAACAAATACTCCTGAAAAACAAAACAACACCAATATTTCTTTTTCTGTACAAATTGCTGCCAGTCAAAAAGCCATTTCAACCCGACCATATAACTTTAAGGGCTTAAAAGAGGTTGTTCGAAAAAAAGAAGGAAAAATATATCGTTATTATTACAGCACTACAAAAAACTACGATACAGCCAAAAAGTTACAAACAAAGGCTATTAAAAAAGGCTTTAAAGGAGCGTTTTTAGTGGCCTTTAACAACGGAAAAAAAGTGGATATTAAATCCGTCTTGCCTTGAAAACGAACCTTTCTGTCTTAAAATTAATTGTAATTTTGTGAAACAACCTTTAAAAGAAAAAATTTGAATCTTTCCCGCGAAATTAAAACAGCCGTTCTTGTGATTGTTGGGGCATTGGCCTTTCTATTTGGTTTTAGTTATCTCAAGGGCACTTCTCTTTTTGACAGTAATAAAAGCCTTTTTGTTGTTTATGAAGATGTAGAGGGATTGGTGATGGGTGCCAAAGTAACCATCAATGGTATGGATGTTGGCAAGGTAACTCACATAGATATTTTATCCGATTTTTCAGGCGTTCGAGTAGATTTTTCACTTCGACCTGATATTCAAATTTCAAAACAAAGCGAAGCTTTATTATATGAATCGGGACTAATAGGAGGTAAGGCTATTTCAATTGTGCCTGCTGCCGCCGGGGCATTGGTTGAAGATGGTGATCAGTTGAAAGCCAAAATCAAACCCGGATTAACAGAATTGATCAATCAACAAATTGCTCCTTTGCAAAGTAAGATAGAAAATATGTTGACCAGCGCAGATTCACTTTTTGCTGGGGTTAGCAATGTGATGAATTATGAAACACAAAACAATCTGAAAGCATTACTTAATAACCTCACCTCAACTTTGGAGAGTGTGAATACCATATCTTCTAAAATGGTCATTCTTTTAGATCAAAATCAAAGCACCCTTAACAAAACGCTTAACAATGTAGCCAATACCACAGACAACCTAGAGCAAATGACCGATTCCTTAGCTTTAATTCCGTGGGGCGAAACGGCAAGAAAAATGGAAACCTTAGTATCCAATCTAAATGCCATCACCCATCCCATTGCTCAGGGCGAAGGAAGTTTGGGTCAATTAATCCAAAGCGATTCGCTTTACCAACAACTCAATGCCTCTACTGCTGCCCTAGAAGCCTTATTGAATGATTTAAAAGCGCACCCTAAACGCTACGTCCATTTTTCACTCTTTGGTCGAAAAGAAGAAACGATCGAGAAACAATAGAGCACCATGGTGAAACTCGTACAAGTTTTATTCTTACTAGCATTAAGCTGTGGTATAGGTCTTTTTGTAAGAAATATAATCCGTCTAAGAAAGAATATTAAAAGAGGGCGTGCAGTGGATCGAACAGATCAAAAAGGAAAACGATGGAGGTACATGTTATTACTAGCTTTAGGACAATCTAAAATGGTAAATCATCCCATTGCGGGACTTTTACACATTATCATCTATGTTGGGTTTGTATTGATTAATATTGAACTGTTAGAAATTGTTTTAGACGGGTTGCTTAACACGCACCGCTTATTTGCACCTTGGCTGGGTGGTAGTTATGATTTTCTGATTGCTGGGTTTGAGTTTTTAGCCCTTGGGGTTCTGCTTACCGCCATTCTCTTCTGGCTAAGACGAAATAGTATGCGTATCCCCCGTTTCAAAAAACCAGAAATGAAAGGATGACCAAAAAAAGATGCAGATTTGATCTTGTATTTTGAAGTGGTGTTAATGGTATTATTTTTAAGCATGAATGCCACAGATAGTTTACTTCAAATACAGCAACACCCCAAATATATTGAAGCGGGTGCATTTCCAGTTTCACAATTTTTACATCCCATTTTTGATGGGTTTACTGTGTCCACCTTGATCCTTTTGGAACGCACTTTTTGGTGGCTGCATATTTTGGGTATTTTATTTTTTTTAAACTATCTCTATTATTCAAAACACCTCCACATTTTACTGGCTTTTCCTAATGTATACTATGCCAACCTAAAACCCTATGGACAATTTACAGTTGACGAATCCATTGCTAATGAAATGCGTATGATGCTCAACTTACCTCTAAATGAGGAAACTTCTATCGAAATTCCTGAAACCTTTGGTGCCAAAGACGTTACTGATCTTAATTGGATTCAATTGATGAATGCCTATAGTTGTACCGAATGTGGGCGTTGCACAGCTGTGTGCCCTGCTAATTTAAGTGGTAAAAAACTATCTCCCAGAAAGATAATGATGGATACCCGCGATCGTTTAGAGGTCTTAGGAAAAGAGAAAAAGAGTGAAACACAAGCTGAAGACAAAATTTTGTTAGATGGGTATATAAGCCGACAAGAAATTTGGGCATGCACCTCTTGTAACGCCTGTGTGGAGGCCTGTCCTATTGCTATTGATCCACTCTCAATTATCATGGAAATGCGAAAATATCTAGTAATGGAGCAATCAGCCGCACCAAATGAATTAAATAATATGATGAGTAATATAGAAAATAATGGTGCCCCATGGCCCTATTCACAACAAGATCGACTCCTTTGGAGCCAAACAAACTAATAATAATAAAAGCATGCAACGAGAAGAAGCAGAAAACTATTTACACCGAAAAGTTGAAAAAGGGGAGGAGGTGAGCCCAGTGCTACCTCCGGGAATCAAAAATTATTTGATTGATATTGATGGTACCATTTGTGATGATATACCCAATGAAGAACCAGAGCGAATGGCGACGGCTAAAGTATATCCAGATGCCCTTGAAACCCTTAATAAATGGTATGATGAGGGCCATTTGATTTGTTTTTTTACTTCCCGAGTAGAATCGCATCGCGATGTGACTGAAAAATGGTTAAAAACAAATGGGTTTAAATATCACAGTTTGCTGATGGGTAAGCCCAGAGGCGGGAATTATCATTGGATTGATAACCACTTAGTTCGTGCCACACGCTACAATGGCAAATTTACGGACTTGATAGAAAAAGAAGTAACCATCGAAGTTTTTGACGACGATAAAGAGCAACATTAACAATGGCTACCCTAAAGATACAAACCCTTGCTGAACTTGATGCCAAAGGGCAATCTCCTGAGGTTGTTTTTTGGGTAGGGTGTGCCGGAAGTTTTGACCAAGCCGCTCAGCGAGTAACTAAAGCCTTTGCCAAAATTTTAGACCATACAAATACATCCTTTGCTGTTTTGGGGAATGAAGAAAGTTGCAGTGGTGATCCTGCTAAAAGAGCAGGGAATGAATTCCTTTTTCAAACGCAAGCCCTCCAAAATATTGAACGTCTCAATCACTATAAAGTCACAAAAATTGTAACAGCTTGCCCGCATTGTTTTAATACTCTTAAAAATGAATACCCATCTTTGGGAGGGCATTATGAGTTGTATCATCACAGCGAGTTTTTAACGCATTTGATTGAAAGTGGGAAACTCAAGATATCAGAAAGTAATTTACAAGGAAAAAGGATCACTTATCATGACCCTTGCTATTTGGGCAGAGCAAACCAAGTGTATGAAGCGCCCCGTAGAGTATTACAAGACTTGAAAGTTGACCTAACCGAAATGAAAAGTTGCAAATCTAATGGCTTGTGTTGTGGTGCTGGTGGAGCCCAAATGTTTAAGGAATCAGAAAAGGGCGATACAGAAATAAATCTTTTACGAACGCAAGAAGCCCTAGACACCCAACCCTCTGTTATTGCTACAGGCTGTCCTTTTTGTAAAACCATGTTACGAGATGGGGTAAAAAATAAGCAGAAAGAAAATATGGTTGAGGTGTTAGATATTGCAGAACTTATTGTCAAAGCAAAAGACTTATAACCCATGTATGTGCCCTTTTCTCATCTCCCTGCCAATGCCCGTTTATGGATTTATGGAATAAACAAAACCTTAAATGAGCAAGAAAGGTCCGCTATTAAAGAGGATCTTACAGCCTTTTTAACCCAATGGACGGCACACAAACAAAGCTTAGAAGCAAGTTTTTTGATTCCCTATGATGCTTTTATTGTAATTGCACTTAATGAAAACAAAACAACGGCCAGCGGATGTTCCATAGATACCTCCATACATTTTTTACAACAATTAGAAAAAAAATATTCAATTGCATTGTTTGATCGAATGCAAGTTGCAATAAAACACTCAGACACCATTGAACGACATTCATTAGCAGCATTTAAAGAGCAAGTGAAAGCTGGAATTTGCACAAAAGAAACTGTGGTGTTCAATAATTTGGTGAACACCAAAGAAGCCTTTGAATCTTCATGGGAAACACCAGCTTATTTGAGTTGGCACAAACGCTTTTTTGAATGAAACATTTTCTTTTTAAATTTTTAGTTTGTATACAACTTTATGCTCAACCCGACCCGCTTTTGGTAGAAAAAGGGCGTCAAAAAGAACAAATAGCCTGGGTTGAACAAACCTACGCATCTATGTCGCTAAAAGAAAAGATAGGACAATTGTTTATGCCAATGGTATTTAGCAGAAAAGACAGCACCCATTTTCGAGAAACGCTAAAATTAATTGAACAACATCACATTGGAGGTCTCATTTTTTCATTAGGTGGGCCAAACAGGCAGTCTCAGTGGCTCAATGCGTTTCAAAAAGCATCCAAAACACCACTTTTGGTGGCTATGGATGCAGAGTGGGGCCCCGCCATGCGTTTGGATTCCGTGGTTCGTTTTCCTTGGCAAATGACATTGGGAGCCATACAAGACACTTCCTTAATTCGAAAAATTGGCCAGCGAATGGGGGAACAAGAAAAGCGTTTAGGTGTGCATTTTAGTTTTAGTCCAGTGCTGGATGTAAACACCAATCCAAAAAATCCCATAATTGGAAATCGTTCTTTTGGCGAAGATGCCCAGAGGGTGAGTGCACATGCTTTAGCCTTAATGCAAGGCCACCATCAAATGGGTATTCTCACTTCCGGAAAACACTTTCCGGGTCATGGCGATACGGCTCAAGACTCACATAAAACATTGCCAACTGTATTCATGACAGCTGAGGAAATAGATAATTATTCTTTAGCACCCTATCGCACCTTAATTCAACATGGGCTTACTTCTGTGATGGTGGCTCACCTCAATGTGCCCCGTTGGTCACCCAACGGCTTACCCACTTCGCTTTCTCCAGCCTTAATTCAACAAAAGCTCAAAAAGGAAATGGGCTTTAAAGGGTTGATAGTAACCGATGCCTTAAATATGAAAGGAGTCTCAAAATTTGCCTCTTCTGAAAATGTGGATGTTATGGCCTTTTTAGCAGGTCATGATCTGTTACTTATCTCAAATGATATTCCAAAGGGCATTGCGGCTATAGAAAAAGCTTTTCATCAAGGTAAAGTTTCTGAAGAACGTTTGGCACATTCTGTTAAAAAAATATTGAAAGCGAAATTTAAAGCTGGTCTTCATCAATATAAGCCGGTTGAATTAAGCACTTTGCACAAAGATTTAAACTCTCCAAAAGATACTCTGCTTTATAGCCAAGCGATGGCAAAGGCGATTACTTTGGTAAAAAATGAAAATAAGTTATTGCCTTTGCGTGAGCACACAACTTTGGCGCATATTACTTTAGGAGATGCTTCCGGCCTCCCGTTTCATAACTATTTAAATCGATATGCACAGGTGCCCCTATTAACCGATATAACCGAGCAAAACGCCTTGGATAAATCAGCAGCCTATGACACCCTTATTGTGAGTTTTCATCGGTCCGATGCCAACCCATGGAAAGCAGCGAATTTTAGTGAAAAAGACCGCGCCATCATCAAGTTATTAGCGACCCATAAAACAGTTATTTTGAATGCTTTTGTACGTCCTTATGCTCTGATGGATGTGGCTGATATTAATACTATTGAGACCATTTTATGGAGTTATCAAAATAGCGTTATAGCCCAGCAGCAAAGTGCAGCCATCCTTTTTGGCACAATGGGTTCTTATGGTAAACTGCCTATTAGTGTTGGAAAAAAGTATCCTGTAGGACATGGATTAGAACTTAAATCTTTACAGAAATTTTCTTATGCCAGCCCAGCTCAGGTGGGTTTTGATCCAGTAAAGCTAAAGGCTTTAGACACTTTAGCTCAAATTGCTATAGATTCTTTGATGACCCCAGGTATGCAAATGTTGGTGGCTCGCAGAGGAAAAATTATCTATCATAAAAGCTTTGGATATCACACCTATGCCAAAAAACAAAAAGTGGCCAATCATCATCTGTACGATCTTGCCTCATTAACAAAAATATTAGGTACTCTTCCATTAGTTATGAAGGCTGTAGATCGAGGAGCACTTTCACTACAAACAACGGTTGCAGATATTTTACCCGATTGGAGAGAAACCAATAAAGCTTCTCTTTCAATCAAACGTATGTTGAGTCACTATGCACAGCTCACTCCTTGGATTCCTTTTTATGAAGAAACCTTAACGTCTACGAAAAAGCCGGATTCTAAATTTTATGCCACCAAACCCACCAATTCTTTTTCCGTTCCTGTAGCTAAAAACTTATACTTAAAAAAAAAGGTTGAACCCCAAATTCAAAAGGCAATTAAAGAAAGTCCCTTATTAGACACCTTAGGATATATTTATTCTGACTTGCCATATTATTTGCTTAAGGAATATTTTGAAACAAAAGAAGCTAAAGGCTTAGACATATTGGTGGATGATATCATATCTAAACCACTGAAATTAAAATCATTAACCTATAATCCCTATTTAAAATTTCCAGATTCCCTTTTGGTCCCTTCAGAAAAAGACACTTATTTTAGGAATCGTCTTTTGCAAGGCTATGTGCATGACATGGGTGCAGCCATGCAAGGGGGTGTGGGAGGCCATGCGGGTCTTTTTGGCACAGCCTATGCGGTGGCTGTTGTGATGCAAATGTATTTGCAAGGAGGTTATTACAACGGCCAGCAATTGGTATCAAAAGCGGTTATTGATCAATTTAATGAGTGCTATTTTTGTTCGGAACAAAACCGAAGAGGAGTGGGGTTTGACAAACCAGAGATCAATCCAGAATCAGCCAACTTTGAACCGCTTACCTCAAATAAAAGCTTTGGTCATTTTGGTTTCACAGGAACTTACGCATGGGCAGACCCCGAAAAAGAAATGGTTATTGTATTTTTGTCGAATAGAACCTATCCTACCATGGAGAATAAATTGCTTGGAAAGCACAATATTCGTACACGCATGCGACGGCTTGTGTACGATGCTATGGTAGATTAAAATATAAATTTTGAAAATTGCTATTGTTTGTTATCCCACCTATGGAGGCAGTGGAGTGGTGGCCACGGAATTAGGTATTGCCCTTTCTAAAAGGGGCCATGAGGTTCATTTTGTAACCTATAAACAGCCCGTGCGATTAGAAGCATTAAATAAGAACCTATTCTATCATGAAGTGTATGTGCCGGACTATCCGTTGTTTCAATATCAACCCTATGAGTTGGCCCTTTCAAGCCGTTTGGTAGAAGTGGTAATGGATTATCAAATAGACGTTTTGCATGTGCATTATGCTATTCCTCATGCTTATGCTGCCTACATGGCAAAAAAAATGCTGGCCGATCAAGGGATTAATTTACCCATTGTAACCACCCTGCACGGCACAGATATTACGCTGGTGGGGCGACATCCATTTTACAAAGAAGCAGTAACATTTAGCATTAATCATTCTGACCGGGTAACAGCAGTCTCAAAAAGTTTAAAAGAAGACACCTTACGCTTATTTGCCTTAAATAAAGAAATTGAGGTGGTTCCCAATTTTATTGATTTACAAAAATATGCAGGTAGAGACCAGCCCTATAAACGGTCTCTTTTGGCCCAAAAAGAAGAAAAAATAATCACACATATCAGCAATTTTCGCCCTCTAAAACGGATCTTAGACATACTCCATATTTTTGAGCAGATCCAAGCCAAAATTCCTGCCAAGTTGATGATGGTGGGAGAGGGGCCAGAAAAGGCCATCGCCCAGCGCTATTGTGAAGAAAATCATCTGGAATCTAGAGTTGCTTTTTTAGGAAAGAGTGATGAAATAGATAAAGTTTTATGCTATTCAGACCTGTTTTTGTTGCCCTCAGAGCAAGAGAGTTTTGGATTAGCAGCCTTGGAGGCCATGATTCATAAAGTGCCAGTTATTTCTACTAATGTGGGGGGCTTACCAGAGGTTAATAAGCAAAATTATTCCGGATATCTTTTTCCTGTTGGAGCAGTGGATGCCATGGCAGAACAAGCCATAACACTTTTATCCGACCCGCAACAGCACCTTAAAATGAAAGAGCAGGCCTTTTTGCAGGCCAAAGAATTTGATATTTTAAATGTAATTCCTCAATACGAGGCTATTTACAATTCGGTTAAAGTAAATTCATAGAAGCACATCCTAATATGGGTGATAAATACGTTTGGCCCGCTTATAAACCGTTTCTTTATGGAGCGTCATGGGTTTGGTTTTAAATGCCGCATAGAGCTCCATTTGATCGTCATAGTGTGGCGATTCAGGATGATCTGAGCTCCCATAGGAAATGACCGTTTCTATAGAAGGGCCCTCTTTGTCAAATTCGACTAGGGCAATATATGATTCACCACTCACCACCTTGGTTCTCCCTTTTTTGTGAGGTATGGCCGCCATAGCTGTAATCACATCTGGGAGGCCAAAAATGGGCAATTCTTTATTTCCTCTCACCAACTTCTGAAAATCACCCAATGTAACCTCAAGGGTTCCAAAATGTTTCATTAAATGGGCTTTAGTGTTACGCAGTGCCATTAAAAGTATGGTTTTAGGAATAATTTTTGGTTCCGGCAATTTGGGGTATATTTTTTTTAGTTGTTGATAAAGAACAGCAAAGGTACCTGCTCCCAACGATTGAGCGGTTGCTCTACGATCCCATTTTTGTAATCGTTCAATCAACATGCCAACATCAGGATATTTTGAGGCCTGTAGTTGATCCAGATAGTCAATGTTCATCCAGCTAAAGTGGTAGGGTTTTGGATAGCTATGGTCATATTTGATACGTTTAAAATCGGCATAACTCACGCGCTCTTGTGAATCAATTAGTTGTTTCAATCGTTTGGAGCGGTTGTTGTCATAATCTTCAAAACCCATCTCAGGGGCAAAAAAACTTGGATTGGGATTGTCTTCTTTGGCACTTGATAAAAACGGGCTGTGGTTGGCGTTATAGAAATAGCCACTTTTAGGCTGAATAACTTGAGGTAGTTCTTCAATAGCATAGGTTTCTTGCCATAAAGTTTGTTGTGTGTTGCCAGGTACCACATGAGGCCAATCATGGCCGGGCGTGCGCTTGGGGATCAATCCATTAGAAATATAAAAAAGGGTGTCATTACGATCGGCATAGCCAATGTTATAGCCAGGTAGAGCCTCCATTTTAAGAGCCGCATAAAAAGAACTAAAATCTTTTGCTTTGTTCATACGCCACCATTGTTCTAAGGCTCGAATTTCTTTGAGCATGGGGGTATTAATGGAATAGAAACCGCTTTTATTTTTAAGGGTAGGTCCGTATATACTTTCATAATATTTTTTAGCAATAGTAACAGGGATGCCCAAAACAGAAAGTCTGAGTTTTGCTTTTTTTACCTTTAGTGGATAATATTGATCATCTACACGATAGAGCAACTTTTTTTTAGGATGCATTTCTAAGGCAAATACATCAGTTTTGTCCGGTTGATTCACAGTGTGTGTCCAAGCGAGGTTTTCATTCACACCAATCAAAATATTGGGACTTCCAGCAAATAGGGCACCTACAATATTGGTGCCTTCTTCACTGCACAAATGCGCCTCATACCAAGACACCGGCCCATCTAGTGGTTGGTGCGTGTTGATGGCTAAAAAAGTATTTCCATTGGTGGTTTTTGCACTATTGAATCCAAACGTGTTAGAACCCTTAGGCTCCGTTTCCGGTTCCATTAGAAATTGTACACTGTTATTTAAAATTTTCTTAACCCATTGATCGCCCTTACTGGAAATAAATAGTTGCAATTGGGCATAGCGTAACATTTTTTGTGGGGTTAAAGGAAAAAGGGCTGAAACTAAAACCTGTTCTGGATGTTTTTGTGCAAATTGATTCATGCCTGCAGCGTAGCCTTCCACCACTTTTTTGTAGGCGGCACTGATTTTGGTTTCGTAGTCCTTTTGAATTAAGGCCTCTGAACCGATAAATTGGGTAATGAAATCTGCAGGAATTCCTTTGTTTTTCAAATATCTGGAAAGCAAGGCATTGCCGGCCAAAAAGCCCAATTGAATGGTCTTAAAATCATCTTCTGCGTGAGCCCAAGCCAGCCCATAGGCAAGGGCGGCATCAGTTTTTGCAAATATGTGGGGAACGCCATAATCATCTCGAACAATATCAATTTTTTTTGGATTTATTTGCCCCCAACTCAACAGCGGCATAATGCTGAAAAGCCATACGGATACAATGCTCTTCTGATTCATAAACAATTTTTTTGTGAAGATAAAAAATTAAATTGGGCTCCCTTTTTATTGTTGAGGAATGGAAGTGATTTTATAAAAAATGTTTAGTTTTAGAGTTCAAACTGTTTTTAACCAAATTGAATCACATGAAAATAAAATTCTTCAGTGTTTTGGCATTTTCACTTTTTGTAATAAGTAATGCCACTGCTCAAAAAAAAGTTAGTTTGTTTACTGGAAAAGATTTAGACGGATGGCAAATCCACGGCACCGAGCTATGGTATGTGTCTGATGGCTTGCTTATTTGTGAGAGTGGTCCAGACAAAGCGTATGGCTATCTATCTACGGTTGCTTATTACGATAATTTTGATTTAAGTGTCGATTTTAAACAAGAAGCCAACGGAAACAGCGGTATCTTTTTTCGCTCCACTGTGGAGGGAACTAAAGTAAGCGGTTGGCAAGTGGAGGTTGCCCCTCCAGGATATGACTCAGGAGGCATTTATGAATCCTATGGTCGAGGATGGTTGATCAAACCTGACCCAGAAAAAGATAAGGCCCTTAAAATGGGAGAATGGAATACCATGCGCATTCGTGTGGTGGGCGATACTGTTGAGACTTGGCTTAATGGTGTTTCTATGATTCACTTGAAAGACGAAAAAATAGGGCAGGGCAAGGGATCCATAGCCCTACAAATCCACGATGGGGGAGGTATTAAAGTGCGTTGGCGTAATTTGGAATTAACTCCCCTTCAATAAAAATAAAAGTTATAGATGATGAAAAAAAGAACCTTTTTAAAAACCTCTGCTTTGGTAGTAGGTTCGGCTTTTTTGCCGGGTTGTAATCTTTTAGCCAAAGGTGAAAAGAAATTGCGCACCGCTCATGTTGGGGTGGGCAATATGGGCTTTGAAGACCTCAAAGCCATTGCATCGCACCCCCAAGTTTCAGTAACTGCATTGTGTGATGTGGACTCGAACAATTTAGCCAAAGCCAAGGCTCTATTTCCAGAAGCAAAAACCTTTAAAGACTATCGCGGAATGCTCACTCAATTGCAAAGCGAGATTGATGCTGTGGTGGTTTCAACGCCAGACCATACGCACGCTCCAGCTTCTTTATATGCTATGGAAATGGACAAGCCGGTGTATTGTCAAAAACCACTCACGCACCATGTGACTGAAGCCAGAACCATGCGCAAAGTGGCTGCATCCAAAAATTTGGTGACCCAAATGGGTATTCAAGTGCATTCTTTTTACGACTACAAATTAGCCACCATACTTATTCAAGGAGGTATCATTGGCAAAGTACATAAGGTAGTGGCATGGTCACCAAAAAACTGGGGCTATGATGGCCCAGCGCCTGAAGGGGAAGACCCTGTTCCAGCAACCTTAGACTGGAACCTTTGGTTAGGTACGGCCAAAGACCGACCCTACAAAGAGGGCTATTATCACCCTGGCAATTGGCGCAAATTGGTTGATTATGGTTGTGGTACACTGGGAGACATGGGGGTACATATCTTTGACACACCCTATAATGCCTTACAGCTTGATGTGCCTTTAACCATTACAAACAACTGTAGAACACCCAATGGATATGGCTATCCGGAAAATAACCATGTGACCTATACATTTCCCGGCACGCCCTTCACTCAAAAAACGCTTGAATGGGTTTGGTATGATGGCCCTGGAGCCCCACCTGAATTAGAAGAATTAACATTGCCAAACAACGAAACCTTGCCCAATCAAGGAGCCATCTTCTTTGGTGAAAATGGAAACTTATTGTTACCTCATTTTATGCAATTGCCAAAGCACTTCAAAAACGGTGCCTATGTGGACTACACCATTGCCGATTATGATCCAAACAATGAATTGGGAGAACCTGTGCGCGATTATGCCGGAGAATCACCAAAACATTATCATCAATTTGTGGATGCCTGTTTAGGAAAAGCCAATGTTTCGGCTCCTTTTTCCTATGCTTCTCGCTTAACTGAAACCATCCTTTTGGGTGTTATTGCCGGACGGTTTCCCGGGCAAACCTTACATTGGGATAATGCTACAGCGCAGTTTCAAGAAGCTGAAGCCAATCCCTATTTGGCAGGAGATTATCGAGATTTTTAAACCGTATCGACACTAGATAAAGTTAAGAGGGTACCTCCAAAAGTGCATCAATCGCTTGGGCGAGATCAAAATCGCGTTGGGTGATGCCTCCACAATCGTGGGTCCACAAAGTCAATGAAACCCGATCGTATTCATTTTCTATTTTGGGATGGTGGTTTTGTGCGCGTGCCAAGTCAGCAATAGCATTGATCAAGGCCATGGCGGCGTCAAAATGGCTGCACTTTATTGTCAAACAAAGCCTCTCTTTTTCATATTTCCATATAGGAGACAGCAGCCTTCTTTTCTCGTTAATTTCTTGTGGAGAAAGCACCTTGAGCGACTTCATTTTAATAGATAATAGAAGTAATAATACGGTAGGCAAGATACACCCCGGTGATGGTCCAAATCCACCACCTGTTTTTTAGATACCATTCCATAGCTACTATTTTGCGGTTCTCCTAAAGATACGAAAAAGAAACAATCTGAGTGTTAAGACCCACCTTCAGCACATTCACCTTGGGTAAAACTCAAAACACCGTTGTTTGTTGCTGCACAAGCATTGCCATAGGTCTCATTGTCACAGCCACAAACAGGAGCATATTCTAAAGTACAGGGTGCTTCTACATTTATTTTAGCAGGATCAATGCAATCGTCTTTCTCGTCCTCGTCTTTTGATGTGCAGGCCAAGGCCAAGAACAATAAAAGAAAAGGGAGTAAGGTAATTTTAAGCGTGTTTGTTGAGTTCATAGGTTAAGTATTAAATTATACAACTTCTTAGCGGATCAAATTTCATGCCATATACAAAATAATACCACATGTTTTATCCCTTAAATCTATCAATTACTTTCTTTATAAATGCCGAAAAAATATTGATGTCCTTTTTTATTAAATCTTTTTCAAATTGGCTGACGTTATTTCTTTTCGTTTTATCCCAATTTAATTTCAAAGTAGCTATGTCTGAATTAATCGAATCTTTCTCGAATTGACTTACTTTAGTTTTAAACTCATTAATGAGGCACCCCCCCTGGCGCGAGGCTGTGTCTCGTTCCAATACTACTTCCACTACACCGTTTTTCATTAATTTCCATCACTTATACTTTCTAAATATCAATAACAATTTGGCTATTTGACAATCCGTTATAGTTTTTTGCACTACTGTATTTCCAATGTTCAGGGCTAGTAACAAACCCTGCCCGAACAGGATTCATGTGTACCTAATAAATTTTTTGGTTAACCACCTTATCTGACCATAATTCAATAGGCTTGTTGTGGTGTTGCCAAAACTGCCTTGGCTTGTTTTGTTCAAATAAAGCCAACATCCATTCCTGTCTGCTTTCTTGTGGGTGTGCTTCAATTTCCTCTAATACCCCTTTTGCGGTATATGCTTTAAAGTCTCGTAAAACTTCACTAGGGTTTTCTTCTTCTGCACGGAAAATTAAATGCACATGGCTGGGCATAAAACAATAGGCATAAACACACATTTTTTTTACACTACGACAAAAGCGTAACGATTGTTCAAGAATGGAAAAGTAGCATTGACGTGTAAAAACGTCTATCCAAAAACAAGTTGCAAAACTGACAAAGTAGGCTGCCTCGGGATTACGAAATTTGTACTTTCTGCTCATGCATAAGAATTGGTGCTTTAAATGTACAATTTTTATCTTTTACTGGTTGTTAAAGGGCACGAGACACAGCCTCGCGCCAGCGGGGGCCCGTTACGGTGGTTACCCATCGGGCTGCTGCGCTTGTTGAAGCACCCAACACCTTGCTTTGGCTCCAGGTGGGCAAGCCGTGGGTGGCTATATCGATTAGTTCCATAAGTAAATTTTTAAGATACAAACAAGCATAACCAATGAACGGCTAAAACAAATGCTTCTTCGATTTAATCGTTTTAGATGAGTACGATAGTTTAAATGCGATCGTTCTATGTGATTGTTGGCGTAATGCTTAGTACTGTGAACTTTTTTTTCTATTAAATAGCGGTAATTTTTTAGTTTATCAGTGTAAATTTTTTTGGCTTTAGAAAGTTGTAAAGAAATTAACACCTTATTTAAAGTCTTGTTGTTTCTACGTCCCACATTAAAACGAACTATTGATTGTGTTTCTCTACAATAAGCACTGACCACCCAAACTAACGATCCTTTTTTTTAACAAAAGTCCGAAGTTCATCTACCTCATAGGTTTTTCCTTTGACTAATAAAGGTTCTTTTATTTCAGCGGCGATTTTCTTGATTCTTGAAATCAGCGTTGTGGGTGAAATACCCAGTAAACGTGCGGTGCCTCGAATCCCAACACCCTCTTTGGTTAGGGCTATGATGTTGTTGTTTAGTGATGTGGAATAAGCATTGAATTGGTAAACAGCCTGCTGACTTTTTTTACAGCTTTTACACTTAAACCGTTGTTGCCCGTTTTTTTCTTTTCCATTTTTGATGCAGTGTCCATCACAATACCGGCATTTTACCACAGATTTTAAAACATCTGATCCGGCTTTTTCCTGTTTTAGTAGTTCTAAGCGATTATTTTTGGATGCTGTGGAGTGTAGGTTCATTTCTTTTGATTGGGTTTAACTTGGGCAAGCCTTGTTTTTACTATTCTAAAATACTATTTTTTTATTTAAACGCAGATTTTGGAACTTTACCGGTCATGGCTTAGGTTGGGGTTAAAAAATGGATTGCTCCAATGTACTGTTTAAGCAGTAAAAAAAACAAAAAAAAAGTAAATAACAGTAAAATAATCGGATTTCTATTATAGTAAATAACTAATAATCAAAAGCTTGTTTTTTTGGGTCTCCTGTTGGAACAAAACATGGCCCCCATCTTGCGCGCGTCTATGACGCGTGCTATATGCCTCTATGTTGGTACACAATACAACTGCCTGCCGAAAGGTAGGATCGCACCAGAAAGTTTTAAAGTCTTTTAAAAAGACCCTATTTTAGGGCGATTTTAACGGTTTAGTATAAAAAACACCTTGTATGATACATTAGCTTAATCACCAGAAAAGTCATCAGACTAACGATTAATAATAACCGGCCAGCCCTGAAACTGTTTGGCTTCGGGTTGTGTCACATCGGCAAAACGAGGCCAACATTCAAAAGTGATGTTATTGGTGTTTATTTTTACCAGCCCAAAACCAGCACCATTGGAGTCTGTATCTGGATTGGCATAGGCATGCATGGTAATTTTGTTATTAAATCCGTCTAAATATTGGCCGGTCCAGGGCAGTTTGTTATTGCTGTTTGCTCCTGCTTTTTCAGATTCAGGCCACCACCAACGGCTGTAGTAGTCATTAACAATGGCGGGCACCACAAAGGCCCAAGGGCCATCATCAAAAGCGTCTATGCCATGTTTAATAACGGTGGCAATGTGTTGATCTCCGGCCACATGAATGGCGTTGGCTTTTTTGATTAAGTGCAGGGCTTTGTTGCGTCCCGTTTGTGGCCATCCGTTAGAATCTAAATCGGCGTGAAGGCGGTTGTCTAGTGATCCATGAATATGGGCACCCCCGCAAAATCCGGTTTGTGATAGCACTACTTTTTGCATTCCGGGAGTTTGCTTTTTTGCCCACTCCTCTAAAAATGCCAATTGGCGTTCACCCAGCAAGGTGAGACCTTCCAAATCAATGGAGGCCGGATCGTAATCAGGATTACGAATATGATCGGGGCGTGGGCCTTGCTGCGGAATTTTCCCAGCAGGGCCACTTTTAAATTTGCGATCTTCTACAATGGCAAAATCTACATTGCCCCATTGAAAGGCCGTATAATATACCGGGATATCTTGCTGGATTGGTGTAGGGTCATAGGCATCGGGCAAATGATTGGTTTGCGATCGATGTACCATCTTCACATATTCAGGATGAAAAAAGTAGCCCCCGTCATTTCCGGCCATTGAACTGGCTTTTTTTCCGTTTTCGCCCCAAATGTTGCCTTGACCAATGTCGTGATCGTCGGGAATGGTAATGCAGGGGCGGGTTCTAAAGGTTTCTCTAAACTGCATACCAAATTTAAGCCATGCCGCTGTGTGTTCTTGGTGGTCATAAGATTGATCACCAGCAAAGAAAATAAGATCCGGATCTAGTTGGTTGATGTTTTTTACATAATGCTCTCGGGCTCCTCTGTCCTTATTGCTGTTACAAGAAAGGGCAGCTAATATAAATTCTTCTTTATTGGTGGGTGTTGCTCTAATAAGTCCTTCATATATCGCATTTTTACCATGTAAAATTTTATAAGGAATTGCTTTGTTTGCATGGGGGAATCATTCTGACTATTCGACAGTAGAAA
>JBMYZB010000020.1:0-17107 GCA_049609945.1 Flavobacteriaceae bacterium | reverse complement strand
AACATTGGTTTCGTTTGGTTGATCGTACAGCTGCTGTAATGATTTACCCTTATTTGGCTTGGGTAAGCTTTGCTACAATACTCAATTTATCTATTGTAATTTTAAATTAAGTGTTAAAAAAGCCCTAAATACCCTTTCACTTTGCCTTTTTTAATACCTTTTAAACATTAACTCAAATTTTATCTATTATGATTTCTAAATCAACCCTTCTGGGAACCCTTTTCGGTTTCCTTGTGCTTTATCTTCTTGGTTGGGCCTTTTATGGTCATCTAGCCTCAGAATTTTATGAATCCCATTCCAACGTGAGTATGGACAACATGCTGCCTGTCTTTATTGCGCTAGGATCTTTGCTTTTCTGTTTTGGTCTTGCAAACCTTTATCGAAAAAACAACCACGGGGGAAATCCCGGGCCAAAATCAGGTTTCTTTTTGGGAGCTTGGGTAGGCTTTTGTATTGGTTTTGGTTTAAATATTCTCAATTATGGCAGTACTCAAATGATGATTTTACCGGAACTTTAGTAGACTCTATTTTGTGTGTGTTCTTTTATGGTCTCAATGGAGCTGCCATAGGGTGGGCCTTTAAGCTGACCACACCTAAGAAGGAAAGCTAAAAAACCCTATTTTATGGAATACCATTAACCCGTTCTGGATAGTCCGTAATGATAGCATCAACCCCTAGGGCATACATTTTTTGTATGTCTTCAGGGGTATTTACAGTCCAGGGATATAGTTGAAATCCAGCTGCTTTAATTTTTTTTACATTGGCTTCATTTAACGTTCGATGGTTAGGATTGATAGCTACTGCTTCAAGCGCAAGGGCAGTGGGTATGGCATCCAAAGGGTCATCTTCGGTTAAAACGGCAATGGGAACGGTTTTGTTTTTTTCATAGAAAAGTTGTAATTCCTCCCAATTGAAACTAGAGATCAGGATCTGATTTGGCTGCCAAGACCCACTTTCAAAATAGCCTTGTAGTATGGCATGGGTTTGATGGGCTGTGCGTGTTCCTTTTAATTCAATATTTAAAATCACTTGGCCGTTGATGAGGTCTAACACTTCTTGTAAGGTGGGGATGGTGTATCCGCCCAACACCTCAATTTTCTGAATGGAATCCAAATCGAGTTGTTCTATAAAGCCCGTGGTATTGGTCAATTTATCTAGTGTTTGATCGTGAAAAACAACCAATTCTCCAGAGGCACATTGAAAAATATCAATTTCAATACCATCCACACCCAAATCTAACGCTTTGGCGATAGAAGGCAGTGTGTTTTCGGCAACATGGCCTCGTGCACCACGATGGCCAAACACTAAAGGTGTTTTTGAAGGAGTGCAGCTTTGGATCATAAACAAGTGGGAAAATAAAACAAATAATAGGGAGGTTTTTAATCTCATCACAATAGAATCTCTTCTAAAGATACTCATTCTAGAGCAGCCCACAAGCTGTGTTTATAGATTCGTTAAAATCCACACTTCCCAGGGCTTCATATCATATTGATAGCTTTCTGAAAGTACTTTCTTTTTTTGATTGTCAAAGCGTTTGTAGGAACCATTGACCGGCATAGTAAACTGAGCATAATTTTTGGAAAGATTGGCAATTACCATAACCGTATCACCCGCTTTTTCGCGCTGAAAAGCAAACACCTGATTGTCTCGAGAACTTTTTAAGCGGGTAAAAGAACCGGCGTTTTCCCCAGCTGCCAAGGCCGGATGATTATTTTTTAATTGTCCTAACTGTTGGAGTAATTTCATGGTCTCACCAGCCACTTTGGGAAAACTGTCTTTTTCAAAAAACAAAAGTCTTTTGTCTAAATCATATTCTTGTCCGCTGTATATTAGGGGCATTCCAGGCACAGTAAAATTAAGTGCCATAAAAGCGGCACCCGCCTCTCCATAACTTTCTTTAACGGTGCCATTCCAGGAGTTTTCATCGTGGTTGGTCACAAAGTGAACAACAATATTTTTGGTACCATAGCGACGCAAAAGGTTCCTAAAATGCCGATCCCATTCCCACAAGGGCTTTTTACCTTGGGCAATTTCTTTGGACAAATGATGTCCGGGCCAATCGTAAGTTGCGTCAAATTTTTCTACCAGAGGCAACCCCCCGGGGTGATAAATGTCTGTTTCTGCAAGTATAAAAACAGGCTTTATGGCGTTCAAGGCAGCAAAGGTTTTTTCATAGAAAGGCACTGGCACTGCATAGGCTTGATCTATTCTAAAACCATCAATATTGCATTCTTTAACCCAATAGAGCATGGCTTGACGCATGGCCTCTCGCATTTCCATATTGTTGTAATTCAAATCAGCCACATCTGTCCATCCATAGGATTGTCCTGTTTGATAATTTACAGGGTCAATAATTTCACCTCTTCTATTTTTAACATAAAAATCGTCATGTTCCTTAATCCAATGGTGATCCCACCCCGTGTGTCCTGGCACCCAATCTATTAACACATAAATGCCTAAATGATGTGCCTTTTTAACAAGGGCTTTAAAATCGTCTAAGGTGCCAAATTCTGGATTTACTTTAGTATAATCAGAAACGGCATAATAACTCCCTAAAGGGCCTTTACTGCGGGTGGTAGAAATTGGATTGATGGGCATTAACCATAATAATTTCACACCCATTTTTTTCAATTTAGGCAAATCAGCAGCAAAGGCATTAAACGTTCCTTCGTTAGAATATTGGCGAATATTGGTCTGATAAAGCACCCCTTGGGCTATTGCCTCTTCGTTGAGAGGTGCTATAGGATTTAACACCTCTTTTGGGGCGGGTTTTTCAATAGGTTTTTGGGGTTGCGGTTTTGGACTTTCACAACTCAAAATGAGGAAAAATAAGGGGGCCATTAAAAATACAGGAATAAATTTCATAGGACTGGATTTAAAATAATTCTAAGAGGTAAGCCGTTTTGGCGGGTATGTTTATTGGGGATTCAAAATCAATAAGGGTATCCGTTAGCACCTCTTTTCCTTTAGTAAAGTGTTTTATTCCCTCAACATAGCGATTGGTATTGAGCCACTGATCTTCTTTGTGATTGTTCACTATCACCATAACGGTTTCTTTTTCCGTATATCGAAAGTACACATATAAATCGTTTTGGGGATAAAAGTGTAGGGTTTTTCCGAAGTGAATGGCTGGTTTGTTTTTTCGCCAGTGCAACAATTTTTGTGTAAAATCAAAATAGCGTTGTTGTAGAGACGTTCTGGTATTGTGCAAAAATGCATTTTGTTGATCAGTGGGCCAGCCCCCGGGAAAATCTCGGCGAATATCAGGATGTGATTGTGAAGTTCCTCCTTTCATTCCAATTTCAGAACCATAAAGAAGCTGTGGAATACCTCTCAAGGTGAGCAACACTGTGAGCATTCGTTGGTAGTCCTTAAATTCAGGATAACGGTGATTTATCCTTTTTGTATCATGGTTTTCGGTGAAAATAAGGAGGTTGTTTACATCAGCATATAGAAAATCGTTTTGCAAGCTTTTGTAAATACGTGTGGTGCCACTTTCCCAGTAGGCGTTGTTTTCTGAAAAGGTTTTAGTTAAAGCGTTAAAAAGGGAAAAATCCATCACGGCAGGTAGTTGGGAATTAAATCCTTGTATGGTTGCTAGTGGACTGTCTTTTTGCCAATAGGCAGAATGAATACTACTTTCCACCCAAGCTTCACCCACAATATTGAAATGGGGATATTCTTTTTTAATAGCTTCAATCCAAGACACCATTGGTTCTGGATCGTTGTATGGATATGTGTCTATTCGAAAACCATCTACCCCAGCAAACTCAATCCACCACAGGGCGTTTTGTTTTAGATATTGCAAAAAAAGTGGATGCGATTGATTAAGGTCAACCATGGTGGGCACAAACCAGCCGGAGGTCATTTCTTCCCGATCAACATCAGCAGCATAAAGATCTGAGAAAATTTCTTTGCGATGGTTGGTTTGGGTGTATTTTTGAAATTGATGAATCCATTGTGGGTCAGGTAAATCTTGAAGCATCCAATGTTGGGTACCCCAATGGTTGGTCACATAATCCATGATGAGTTTCATTCCGCGTTGGTGTAATGCGTCGGCTAGTTGTTTGTATTCTTCATTGGTGCCAAAGCGTGGATCAATACGATACACATCTGTTTGTGCATAGCCGTGGTAAGTGCCTTTCGGCTGGTTATCTTCGCACAAGGGTGTACTCCACAGCGCTGTAACTCCTAGGGCTTCCAGATAATCAAGGTGATCAATAATCCCTTTAAGATCTCCTCCATGTCGACCACCGGGCAACTCTCGTTGTGCTTTTTCTCGCATTTCTAAAATAGCATCATTTTCTGGATTACCATTAGCAAAGCGGTCGGGCATTAAGAGATAAATCACATCGGAGGAATCAAAACTTTGTGTGGGGTTGGGTGTTCTTTCTTTAATTTGAAAGTTTTTACGAAAAGTGGGGGCGTTTTTTTTATAAAATTCTATGGTTATGTTCCCTGGGGCTTGGCTTGTTAGGTTTAGGGTCAAAAACAGATAATTTGGGTTTTGTACCTGCTTCACTTCCACTAAAACTTCTCCCTCTATGCGCGGTTGCCACTGGGCTAAATTCTTTCCGTAGCAAAGCAACTGTAGGGTATCCATTTGCATATTGGCCCACCAAAAAGGGGGTTCCATTCGCTCAATTTGTGCTACAGTGGAATTAATTGTGATCCCCCAAAGTAAGAAAACCGAAAAGCCTTTAAGCATATGCATTTTTTCAATGAAGTTGCTCAATAACAATAGGAATCTTTTTGGGATTGGAAAGCTGTACGCCTTCTTGGCCATCTATTTTCACACCAATGGTGTTACCTCTAAAATTGATCTTAAAGGCAAGGCTTTTCCAGGCAGCGGGGAGTTGAGGATTGAAATGCAATACACCCTCTTTAACACGCATACCTCCAAACCCTTCTACAATACTGAGCCATGTGCCTGCCATGCTTGTAATATGCAACCCTTCGTGCACCTCGTGATTATAGTCATCATGGTCTAGGCGAGATGTTCGTAAATAAAAGGCATAGGCCTGTTCTATTTTACCCAAACGTGCCGCCAAAACAGCATGAATGCAAGGAGAAAGGGATGATTCATGGACGGTATAGGGTTCATAAAATTCAAAATTTGATTGGAGGCTTTCCCTAGAAAAATCAGATTCAAAAAAATAAAAGCCCTGTAACACATCCGCTTGTTTAATGTAGGGCGAACGCAAAATGCGATCCCAAGACCAATGTTGATTGATGGGCCTTTCATTTGCTGAAAGAGCTGCTACTGTTTTTAATTCTTTATCTAAAAATCCATCTTGTTGTAGGAAAATATTATTGTCTAGATCTTGGGGTAAATAAAGGTTTGCTGCGGTGGCTTTCCAGCTTTCTAATTCCTTTGATTTGAGTTTTGTTTTTTTGGCAATAGCAATTGCAAAATCAGGTTTGTTTTGTTGGAGTCGTTTAAAAATGGTGGCCGCATATTCTAAACACCACTTGGCACCATAGTTGGTATACCAGTTGTTATTGACGTTATTTTCATATTCGTTGGGTCCAGTAACCCCTAAAATGACATATTGCTGGCGTGGGGTTGAAAAGCTCACCCGTTGTTGCCAAAAACGTGCAATAGCGATAAGCACTTCAATGCCCTTGGTGTTGGTGAATTGGGTATCGCCTGTGTAGCGTTCATAATTAAAAACGGCAAAGGCAATGGCGGTATTCCGATGGATTTCTTCAAAGGTTATTTCCCACTCATTATGGCATTCTTCACCGTTCATAGTCACCATAGGATAGAGTGCTGCACCTCTTTTAAAACCTAATTTTGCTGCGTTGGCAATGGCTTGAGGTAATTGGTTATAGCGATAAGCCAATAGATTAAGCGCCACTTGATGGGGTTTGGTGGCCATATAAAACGGGAGGCAATAAGCTTCAGTGTCCCAATAAGTACTGCCCCCGTATTTTTCGCCCGTAAAGCCTTTTGGACCAATGTTCAAACTTGGGTCTTTCCCATTATAGGTTTGATTGAGTTGAAAAATATTATAACGTATGGCTTGTTGGGCTTTAACATCACCTTCAATGGTGATATCAGCGGTTTTCCAAATTTCAGCCCAAGCAGCCGCTTGCATATCGACCAATTTTTCAAATCCTAAAGTAGTAGCTTGTTCGGTCACTGCTTTGGCTTTGGCCAGCGCACTTGCTGGTGATAGCCCGCCCACTTTTAGATAGCCTCCATATTTTAAAACAGCACAGCTTTCTCCGGGAGCTAATGAATAATTAAATTCACAGAATAATGAGTTTTCCTTGCGCAAATGGGCAAATGGAGGTATTTTATGTTGACCGTTTTCATCCAAAAAATGCGTTTTGGCAAAGGTGAAAATATCAAAATTTGTTTTTACAGTTTGGGAACGCAATCCTAAAAAAGTGTTTTCAACAACAAAGTCGTTATGTGTCCAAAAGGGATCCTCCCAGTTGGAATCTTGATTTTTTATGTCTCCAGAAACAGTGGTAGTAATGTGCAAATCACAAGCTTCTGTTAAGGCTTCTATTTCGTAGTGAATTACTCCAAGGGAGGGAAGCTCCATAGATAAAAAGCGTGTTGCTTTTACACGAATTTTATTTTGATCGGACAGAGTTGCCACAAAAGAGCGGGAATACACCCCCCTTTGCATGTCCAATTCTCGTTCAAAATGGTCAACAGCGGCACATTGGTTTAAATCGAACTCAACGCCATTGATTTTAAACTGTATACCAATCCAACTGGGCGCATTTAAAACTTTAGCAAAAAATTCGGGATAGCCGTTTTTCCACCAACCCACTTTAGTTTTATCGGGATAATAAACACCGCCAATATAACTCCCTTGAAAATGCTGCCCGCTATAGGTTTCTTCAAAATTATTTCGTTGCCCCATAAAACCATTGCCTAAACTGAAAAGGCTTTCTGATGCTAAAACATTTTCAGAACGAAAATCTTTTTCAATAATTTTCCAAGGGTGCGTTAGGTAGGATTCTTTAATCATTTTATTCAGCTTCTATTAGGGTAAAAAATTGGGCTGGTTCTATTTCATCTAGAGAAGGAAAGCAGAAATCGGCGCGTTGAAATTGTTGTTCATCTCCAATCGCAAGGGTTTTCATTTGGGCTCTTTGGGCCGCTTCAACACCTGCGAGGGAATCTTCAATAACCAAACATTTTTCTGGTGGCACTCCCAAATTATGACTTCCTATTATGAATACTTCGGGGTCTGGTTTACTTTTCTTTACATGATTGCCATCAACCAAAGTTTGAAAATAGGAATGAATTTCCAATTTTTCTAATATGAGCCTTGCATTTTTACTCGCCGAACCTAAACCGATATTAATTTGATTTTGTTTTAAATATTGTAACCATTGCAAAACACCAGGTAAAAGGTCTTTTTGAGAGAGCTTGGCGATATGTTCCAAGTACATTTTGTTTTTTTCTTCTATATGGGGTTCCATTTCTTTTACTTTAAGGGTTACCCCCGCCCATTTTAAAATCTTTTTGAGAGAATCTACACGGCTCACTCCTTTAAGATTTTCGTTGTGTGTAGGTGTCAGTTTAAAATTCCACTTATTAGCTATGGATTTCCAGGCTTGATAATGGTATTTGGCAGTATCTACAAGCACTCCGTCTAAATCAAACAGAACTGCCTCAATTCTTTTCATTTAGTATAAATTCAATTTGGTTTTTTACAAATGTGCAAAAAAGTATTGATTCCTAAAATGTGGTGAATTATATTGTTTACCTTCTAGTTTGAAAACATTTTCGGAACTATGATCTTTTTTAGAAATGTTACAAAAGCGGTTAGGCTTCTTCGGGAGCCAGTTCAATTACTAAACCGTCTAGATTTTCGGTAATAGGAATTTGACAGCCTAGCCGGCTGTTCTCTTTCACAAAAAAAGCTTCCGCCAACATAGCTTCTTCGTCATCGCTTTTTTCTGGCAACGGATGGTCAGTTAGAATATAACATTGACAAGAAGCACATAGGGCCATTCCACCACAGACCCCTTCCACGGGAAGCTCGTAGGCTTTGCATAATTCCATAAGATTTAAGGCCATATCGGTGGGGGCTGATAGTTGGTGCTCTTTTTGGATTCGGTCAATAACCGTTAAGGAAATATCGGGCATTTTATTTTATTGCTTTAATTGTTGCTTTAGCTGCCTCTTTGCGAGAGCCATCAAAACCATTTATTCCACTAACAGTGGTATATTTTAAAACATTCTTTTTATTTGGAAAAATACGTTTAAAAGCACTTTGACACATCAAAGTAGCCTCATGAAAACCACAAAGAATAAGCTTTAATTTGCCTGGATAAGTATTTACGTCTCCAATGGCATATACCCCCGGTATATTGGTTTGATAATCTAGAGCATTATCGACCTTAATGGCATTTTTTTCAATATCCAAGCCCCATGAAGCCATAGGTCCTAGTTTGGGTGTGAGACCAAAAAGGGGAATAAAATAATCAGCAGCTATTTTTTTGATCTTATCTTGATGGCTAATGGAAATCTCTTCTAAAAATTCTTGCCCTTGTAAACCAATTACTTCAGCGGGTGTTATTAAATTGATTTTGCCTTCGTCTTTAAGCTTTTGAACTTTATCAACAACGTCTAGAGCCCCTCGAAATTCGTTTCTTCGATGCACCAAAGTAAGTTCTTGAGCTACGTCAGCTAAATATACTGTCCAATCTAGGGCAGAATCACCTCCCCCGGCCAAGACCACTTTTTTGTTTCGAAATTGTTTGGGATCCTTAATGGCATATTGGACGCCTTTATTTTCGAATTCGGAAAGATTATTGATGGGGGGTTTACGGGGTTCAAAAGCACCCAAGCCACCTGCAATTGCAACAACAGGAGCTTGGTGTTGAGTGCCCTTATCTGTTGTTACTGTAAAATGTCCTTCATCATTTTTTTCTAATAACACAGCTTGCTCACCAAGTGTAAAACCAGGTTTAAAGGGGGCAATTTGTTGCATCAGATTTTCCACCAAATCGCCGGCTAGAATTTCAGGGTGAGAGGGAATATCATAGATGGGTTTCTTGGGGTAAATTTCGGCACATTGCCCCCCTGGTTTGGGCAATGCATCAATCAAATGACAGTGCAATTTCAAAAGCCCTGCTTCAAATACGGCAAATAAACCAGTTGGTCCGGCTCCAATAATTAAAATATCGGTTTGAATCATGGCTAGGTAGGTTCAATACTATTGACTTGCTCAATTTGGGGAACGTGTTTTTTAATGGTCATTTCCACTCCTGTTTTGAGCGTCATTTGATTCACACTGCAACCAACACATGCTCCATGTAATTGCACATTAACAATACGATTATCTTCTATGGAGACGAGAGAAATATCTCCTCCATCTGAATTTAAAAAGGGTCTGATTTCAGACAGAGCCACAAGCACTTTTTCTTCTATTTCTTTGTTTGTCATCACTCGGCTTTTACGGCTGCGCAACCCACCATATTGGTAATTGCCACGGCCTTGGTTGGGGGTAAATTTTTATTTCTCAAAACCACTTGGCTCACCAAATTTTGAGCAATGGTTTTAAACTTACCAGACCAGGCTGATGTTTTTTGTAGGCTGGCCGGCCTGCCAATATCTGCAGCTTCACGCACGCTTTGTTCTAAAGGCAATCCACCTAAAAAGGGAAGGCCTTTGTCGGTAGCTAAATGCTCAGCTCCTTTTTTACCAAATATATAATATTTATGGTCAGGCAACTCTTTAGGAGTAAAATAGCTCATATTTTCAACAAGTCCTAGCACAGGCACTTGTATGTTTTCTTGTTGAAACATGGCAATACCCTTTTTGGCATCTGCCAGAGCCACATTTTGAGGTGTACTCACCACCACCGCACCCGTGAGTGGGAGCGATTGTACAATGCTAAGATGTATGTCTCCTGTTCCAGGTGGTAGATCAACCAGTAAAAAATCTAGTTCTCCCCAATGGGCGTCAAATATCATTTGGTTAAGGGCTTTAGCAGCCATTGGTCCGCGCCAAATTACAGCTTGTTCAGGTTTGGTGAAAAAACCAATCGAAAGCACTTTTACCCCATAATTTTCAATGGGTTCCATTTTTGATTTCCCTTCAATTTTTACAGAAAGGGGGCGAGCTCCTTCCATGTCAAACATGGTGGGCATTGAAGGGCCATAAATGTCGGCATCTAAAAGACCTACTTTACAACCCATAGCCGCCAAAGTAACGGCCAAATTGGCTGTAATGGTTGATTTTCCAACCCCACCTTTGCCGGAGGCCACAGCAATAATAGAGTCAATTCCCTGGATAGGCGAACCCTTAATGGAGGCTTTTTGTTGTGGAGTCTCTACACGTGTGTTTATTTTGATTTTGGCCTTGGCATAAACCTTTTCATGAAGCACCTTTAAGATAGTGACTTCTAGTTTTTTACGAGCTTGTAGACTAGGATTCTTCAAGACCACATCCAAATCAATTTGATCTTCAAAAATTTGGACGTTTTGAAGACCACCGCCATCTACCAAATTTTTGCCTTCTCCTGGGGCACTAATGGTTCTTAATGCCTCTAATACAGCAGCTTTCGTTAATTTCATGTGGGTCCTTTTCTTTGCAAAGATAGGATGAAGATTTGGTTAGAAAAAACTAGACTGCTATTTTTAATAGGGAGGTAAATGAGCCCTTGGATCCCAAAAGTGATCTTCAAAGTTTTGGATTTGATCTTCTAGAACAATTAACCCTTCATTTTCAAGTAGTTGCTGCATCATATGGGTGCCAAAAAAATGATGCTTTCCTGTGAGCAATCCTTTTCGATTCACCACCCTATGAGCCGGTACTTGAGGTTGATTATGAGCTGCATTCATGGCCCACCCCACCATGCGTGCACTTTGGGCACTGCCCAAATATCGAGCAATAGCTCCATAAGAAGTTACCTTACCCTCGGGGATTTGACACACAACTTCATATACTTTTTCAAAAAAATTAGGCTCTTTCATCTTTGTTTAGCTGGAATCTAATGTAAGTGATGGGTTTATTTTCTTTTAAAAATTTTTTTTCATAAAAGGTTTGAACAGTTGTAGCCACTTTGGGTGCATGTGGGTTTTGATATATGTTATGGTGTGCGTAAAGCAGCTTACCCCATCCACTTTCGATTAAACCGAGCGTATAACCATGTAAAAACTCACTGTCTGTTTTGAGATGAATCACTCCATTAGGTTGCAGAACATTTGCATAGCGTTTTAAAAAATTGGGTTGTGTTAAACGGTGTTTGGTGCGTTTCAATTTGATTTGAGGATCAGGAAAAGTAATCCATATTTCAGCTACTTCATTTGGGGCGAAAACAGCCTCAATCAATTCCACTTGCATTCTAACAAAGGCCACATTTAATCTGTCTTCAGCCAATGCAATTTTAGCTCCTTTCCAAAATCGTGCTCCTTTAATGTCAATTCCAATATAATTTATTTTGGGATTTTGTGCAGCCATATGCACTGTATACTCTCCTTTTCCACAGCCTAGTTCTAAAATAATAGGATAATTATTCTTAAAAAAAGAGGAGTTCCAGTTTCCCTTTAAGTTAAATTGATTTGCTTCTAATGTGGAACGCTCTGGCTGAATGACATTAGGGAATGTTGCGTTTTCTCGAAATCTTTTTAATTTATTTTTACTTCCCATAAGGTAGCAAAAATAAGTTTTTTAGCTGCAAGAAGCTATCAGGCTCTTGTTAAAGTGAAAGAAAACTCAGAGCCCACTCCCGGCGTACTTTCCACAAATATTTTTTCATGGTGTGCTTCCACAATATGCTTCACAATGGCCAGCCCCAAACCAGACCCGCCCCTTTTTCGACTTCGGTTTTTATCCACTCGATAAAAACGTTCAAAAAGACGAGGCAAATGCTCTTTTTCAATACCCTCACCATTGTCAGTTATTCGGATCAAAATTTTCTCATCATTGAGCTCTTGGATACTGATTTCTGTGGTCCCTTCTTCTACTCCATATTTAATAGAATTGATGATTAAGTTGGTGAGCACTTGTTGAATTCTCTCTTCATCCGCTTGCACCATAACGGGCATCTCAAATTTTTGCTCCATCACAAGATTAACTTTGTTTTTTTGGGCTTGCATTTCCAAAAGATCAAATACATTTTGTAAAGTGTCAACAATATTGAAAGGCTGATTTTCAATTTGTTCCATGCCTGACTCAAACTTGGTAATAATATCGAGATCTTGAACAATATAATTTAAACGTTCCACACCTTTAGCCGTTCTTTTTAAATATTTTTCGGTAATTTTTTTATCTTCCAGAGCACCATCCAGAAGCGTTAAGACATAGCCTTGAATGGTAAATAATGGAGTTTTTAATTCATGAGCCAAATTGCCAATAAACTCTTTTCGGTAGTTTTCTTGCTCTTTCAACAATTGAATTTCTAACTTGCGATCTGTGGCAAATTTTTGAAGGCTTTTTGTTAGCGTTTCCATTTCAGATTCTTTACCAGACAAAACTGCTTTTCCAGGAACTGACACCACGTCTTCATAAATCTTTTTTATTTTATTAAGCATAGAAATTTCTACTCTGAAATAGAAAAAAATGAGTGAGAAAATAAAAATTAATCCAAAAAAGCTAGCTGAAGAGAGCAGTAGATTTTTAATAAAAGACACATCTTTAATAAAAAAGGAGAAGAAGAATCCAAAAAAAAGAGTGGCCACCAAACTAAAATAAAAGGCTAGCCAAGCAATGGTGCTATGCTTTTTTAGGAAAGACACTGGTTTAGGATTTAGGTTGCTTAAATTTATAACCTACTCCCTTGACTGTTTTAAAATATTGATCGCCAATTTTTTTGCGTAGTTTTCTTATGTGAACGTCAATGGTTCGATCGCCCACCACCACTTCAGAGCCCCAAACCCGTTCCATAATTTTATCTCTTTTAAAAACCTTATCGGGCTTTGAGGCCAGCAAATAAAGCAACTCAAATTCTTTACGCGGCAAATTAATTTCATTGCCATCAACAGACACTTTATAGCTTTCGCCATCAATAATTAAATCTTCGAATTGAATAATATTAGACCCTCCCTCCTGTTTGTCTTTTAACCGCCTCAAAAGACCTTTCACTTTTGAAACCAAAACTTTGGGCTTAACAGGTTTGGTAATATAATCATCTGCTCCAGCATCAAAAGCAGCCACATAAGAATAATCTTCTCCTCTGGCGGTGAGAAACATAATGATCGTATCTTTAAAACGATCGTCAGATCTAAATTTTTCACAAGTTGATATACCGTCTAAATTGGGCATCATTACGTCTAAGATAATTAGATGAGGATTGTGCTTCTCAGCTTGATTAAATCCCTCTAACCCATCAACAGCAGAAACTACTTGATAACCTACCTCACTCAGATTGTAGCGAAGAATTTCGATAATATCAACCTCATCATCAACCACAAGAATTTTAATCTCTTCGTTTTTCATGTATCCGTTTTAACAAAATTAACAATAATTTAAAAGGGTTTGTGTTAAGTGAACATTATGTAATACACAAAATCTATATATTTGTGGAGGATATGAGCCTACTTATGTCAAAAAAAGCACTTTATTTAATTTTTATTCCGATACTTCTGTTGAGTTTTTCTGTGGTTGGACAAATCTCAATTACGCCAAATGAAGGCAAACCAGAAGAACTTGCCTTCACAATCACACCAAACCCAATGGCCAACGGTATTTTACATTTTAAGACGGCCGATGAGACCCACACAGAAATAGTTATCTTTAATGTTTTGGGTGAAAAAGTTTATTTTAACAATACCTATGAGCGAACCCTCAATTTGCAACAACTTAAAAAAGGTATTTATTTTATTCAACTTAAGCAAGGCAGAAAAAAGGGTATAAAACGCCTCATTGTCCCCTAAATTTCCCCATTTTGTGATAGCTTTGTCTTCATGGCTTTTGCACCTTCAGATTATGACCTCTATAAGCTCAGAAACCCCTCTGAATTTGAGCAGGCAGCTCTACAATTATTTTGGTATCAATATCAAAACAATACGGTATATCGTTCTTTTTGTGATCTTATGCACGTGCAAGCTGAAACCGTAAAAACCCTTGAAGCCATTCCCTTTTTACCCATTTCTTTCTTTAAAACGCATCGGGTGAGTTGTGTTGAATCACCCGCAGAAAAAATATTTATTTCTAGCACTACCACAGGGCAAACGCCTTCAAAACATCATGTGCATAAGTTGGAGCTGTATGAGAAAAGTTTTTGGACACATTTTGTTGCTATATATGGTGATCCAAAAAAATATGCCATTTTAGCTTTGCTTCCTTCTTATTTGGAACGTGAAAATTCGTCATTAGTCTATATGGCCCAAGCCCTGATTGAAAAAAGCAAACACCCCAAAAGTGGATTTTACCTCAACGAATGGGAACAGTTGCACAAAACTCTATTGACTTTAGAGCAACAAAAACAACCAACGCTTTTATTGGGAGTGAGCTTTGCCTTGCTTGATTTTGTTGAAAAATTTCAAATGCAATTAAAACATACCCTAGTTATGGAAACAGGAGGCATGAAAGGCCGGCGTTCTGAAATGGTCCGAGAAGTGTTGCACGAACAACTCAAGCAAGGTTTTGGGGTTTTAGAAATTCATTCGGAATATGGCATGACAGAACTTCTAAGTCAAGCCTATGCTACTGAAAAAGGTACTTTTCAAGCCCCTCCATGGATGAAAATTTTTGTTCGATCAACAGAAGATCCACTTGAGTTTTTGGATTTGGGAAAAACCGGAGCGTTAAATATTATTGATCTTGCCAACACAGAAAGCTGTGCTTTTATTGCCACGCAAGATTTAGGCAAACGTTTGCCCAACAACCGATTTGAAGTGCTAGGGCGTTTTGATCACGCTGAAATTAGGGGGTGTAATTTGTTGGCCTTATGAGACCATCTTAAGGATAAAATAACTTTTTTTTCCGCGTTGCAACAAAATGTAGTGACCCGCAATAATATCATTAGAGCTAAGTTGATAAGTCTCATTAACTTTTTGCTTATTTACGGAAATAGCATTTTCTTTAAGAGCTCTTCTCGCTTCCCCATTTGATTTTAAAAAAGGGACTTCTGCTGACAAAGCTGCAATCATATCCATTCCTTCTTCTAATCGTTGGTAGGATACCTCTGCTTGAGGCACACCCTCAAAAACATCCAAAAAGGTTTCGGGATCTAGTTGTTGTAAGGCTTCTTTGGTGGTGTTGCCAAATAAAATTTGTGAGGCTTGCTGTGCTTTCTCTAAGGCTTCAGGCGAATGTACCAAGGCGGTCACTTTTTCGGCAATTATTTTTTGCAGCAAGCGTTGGTGTGGAGCCTCTTGGTGTTGCGTAATGTGATTCTCAATATCGTCTTGACTCAAAAAAGTAAATATTTTGATATAACGATAAGCATCTTCATCAGAAGTATTTAACCAATATTGATAAAACTTGTATACGGAGGTTCGTTTTTCATCCAGCCAAATATTGCCTCCTTCTGTTTTACCAAATTTTGACCCATCCGCTTTTGTGATTAATGGGCAAGTGAGGGCATAGGCCTTGCCTCCCACTTTTCTTCGTATGAGTTCTGTTCCGGTGGTAATGTTTCCCCATTGATCACTTCCTCCCATTTGAAGTTTGCAATCAAAATTCTCATACAGATATAAAAAATCATATCCCTGAAGCAATTGATAGGTAAACTCTGTAAATGACATACCGGTTTTGGCATCTGCACCCACTCGTTTTTTAACCGACTCTTTGGCCATCATGTAGTTGACAGTGATATGCTTTCCAATATCTCTTGAAAAGTCTATAAGGGAATAAGCTTTCATCCAATCATAGTTGTTGACCAAAACTGCCGCATTGGGTGAAGAGTCATCAAAAGAAAGAAACTTTTCCAATTGTCTTTTTATACCCTCACAGTTTTTATTGAGTGTTGCAGCGTCTAATAAATTGCGTTCATCCGATTTTCCGGAGGGGTCTCCAATCATGCCGGTAGCACCTCCCACCAAAGCAACAGGTCTATGCCCTGCATTTTGGAAATGAATTAAAATAAACAATTGTACCAAACTACCTATGTGCAAAGAATCGGCGGTGGGGTCAAAGCCTATATAACCACTAATACTATTTTCTAAAAGGTATTGTTCTGTATCGGGCATGATGTCTTGAATCAATCCCCGCCAACGAAGTTCTTCTACAAAGTTTGTAGGCATCTTTTTTGATGTAAAGATAGATTTATGCTAGATAAACTAAAAATGAAATATAAAAAAGTGTACATTCGTTTTTATGATCTTGATCACGGGAGCAACAGGTTTAGTTGGCGCTTATTTGCTTTTTGACCTATCGAAACAAAACGAATCAGTTGCAGCACTCTATCGTTCTGAAGAGCGTAAAAAAATTGTTTTTCAATTTTTTGCTAAATATGATCCTTACCATCCCAAGCAATATAGACGGGTGATTTGGCATCAAGCTTGCCTCAATGATATTGTCGCTTTAGAAAAAGCATTTGAAGGAGTGACCCATATTTTCCATTGTGCAGCCTTCGTTTCTCTATTTCACCATCATAAAAAAAAGCTTCAAAAAGTAAATGTGGAAGGAACAGCAAATGTGGTGAATTTGGCATTGGAAAAGGGCGTAAAAAAATTGATCTATATCAGTTCAATTGCGGCCTTGGGCAGTTCCGAAAAGGAAAGCTTGATTAATGAAAATACCGTTTGGAATGTCAACGGAGAACACACCGCCTATGCCCATTCAAAATTTGAAGCGGAAATGGAAGTGTGGCGAGGCAACCAAGAAGGACTCCGAACAGTAATTTTAAATCCTGGTGTAATTTTAAGTACTGATTTTTGGCATCGAAGCAGTGGTAAAATACTGGATAGAATTCAGCAAGGACTCTCATTTTATCCCACTGGAAAAATCGCCATAGTGGCTGTTGAAGACGTTGTAAAAGCTTGTCTGTTAGCTCATCAAACCAATTCTCTAGATCAAAACCGGTTTATTTTGGTGGCGCAAAATATGAGATATCAATCTTTTATTTCGACAATAGCAAATGGGTTTTTTAAAAAACCAGCCCGATATCCTCTTTCAAAAAGTGGGCTCAATCTGCTTTTAGTTTTAGAATTTGTTTTACAAAAACTTATTGGTAGAAAAAGA
>JBMYZB010000019.1:0-18061 GCA_049609945.1 Flavobacteriaceae bacterium | reverse complement strand
TTTTTTTCTGATCTTTGTTTTTTCAACCTTATCAATATAATGTTCTTTTTGTCCAAATGAAAAATGGGAGATAAAAATTGAAAAAAAAACAAGTAAAATATTTAAGAATTTCATTTATAATATTGTTGTATTTATTATACTAAAAATACCAATTCAACTTAAACATAAGGATATTTTATATGATTTTGAAATATTACTGTATTTAATTTATTGTTTTATGTCACACTATAATTTTAAAAATTCAATTTAATAAATGATCCATTTTTTATAATTTCACGCACATGAAAAAGTGCATCTTTTGCATTTGGGTTTTAATCCTCTTTATTTCATGTAATCGAAACCCAAAAAAACAGTTTGAATTGCGAAATGACACCTCATTGCAATTCGAAAACCAGCTTGTTTATTCGCAAGATTTTAACCCTTACACATATAGGAATTTTTATAATGGAGCTGGAGTTGCTTTAGGAGATATTAATAACGATGGTCTTTTAGATATCTATTTTACGGGAAACTTAGTAAATAACAAACTTTTTCTGAACAAAGGAAACTGGGAATTTGAAGATATTACAGCTCAAGCCGGTGTTGCTTGCCCAGGCGTTTGGTCAACCGGTGCCACCTTTGCTGATGTAAATGGTGATGGTTTGCTAGATCTTTATGTGTGTAAATCCGGAAAACCGGGAGGAGAAAACCGCCACAATGAGTTGTTTATTAACCAAGGTGACCTCACTTTTACTGAAGAATCAAAAGCATATGGATTAGACGTTCTAGGGCTTTCTGTTCACGCCGCTTTTTTTGATGCTGACCTTGATGGAGATCTGGATTGTTATGTATTGAACAATTCCCTCCGATCGATTGGAGGATATGATTTGATAAAAAACCAACGTAGCATTCCTGATCCCAACGGCGAAGGGAACAAGTTTTTTGAAAACAAACAAGGCCACTTTATTGATGTTAGTCAAGAAAAGGGCATCTACACCAGTCTCATTGGCTTTGGTTTGGGAATCACCCTCAGCGATTTTAATAATGACCGTTACCCAGACCTTTACATTTCAAATGATTTTTTTGAAAGAGACTATTTTTATCTCAATACCACCAAGGGTTTTGATGAAGCCCTGGAAACCTATTTTCAATCCACCGCTATGGGTGCCATGGGTGCCGATGCAGCGGATCTCAATAACGACCTTTTAGCTGATTTGTTTGTAACTGAAATGCTCCCGGCCACCCTTGAGCGTCAAAAGACCAAAGCAAAATTTGATTCTTGGGATAAATATGCCCTAATGCTCAAAAATGGATATTCCACTCAGTTTCCTCGCAATGCACTGCAACGCAATATGGGAGAAGAAGGATTTCTAGAATTGAGTCGATTCTCTGGTGTAGCTGCCACAGAATGGAGTTGGGCTTCATTGATCTTTGACATGAACAATGATGGTTTAAATGATATTTTTGTAGCCAACGGTATTTATAAAGACTTGTTAGATCGTGATTATTTGGCATATATGGCCAATGAAACTCAGGTGCAAATGCTGCTTCAAGACAAACAAAATGCGATCAAAAAATTGATTGATATCATGCCTTCCAAGGCCGTGCCCAACAGTGCCTTTGAAAACAAAGGCGATTTTATTTTTGAAGAAAAAGCTACCGCATGGGGCCTGGACACCCCCAGTTTTAGCAATGGAAATGCCTACGGCGATTTAGACAACGACGGGGATCTAGATTTGGTGGTCAACAATGTGAATATGAAAAGTTTTGTTTATGAGAACACCACTGATACACTCAAAAAAAGAAGTGTACAGTTGCAACTAAAATCTAAAACTAAAAACACCTATGCTGTGGGTGCCAAAGCAATCCTATATTATGGAGCAGGTCAAAAACAAATGCGAGAACAATTCCCTTCTAGGGGTTTTCAATCTTCTGTGGCAAATCAATTGCACTTTGGTGTGGGGAGCTTTGAAAAAATAGATAGCCTAGTATTGCTATGGCCCAATGGAACCACCACCAAACACAATCAGTTAAATAGCAATAAAGTTTACACCTTTTGGGAGCCCGAAATTGAGTCATTGCCCACCATACCCGACATGCCTCAAACCGAGCTATTGAACGAACTTGATTTTGTGCATCGAGAAAACCCTTGGATTGATTTCAATAGAGAACGCCTCATTCCGCAGATGTATCACAACGAAGGCCCCGCCTTGGCCACAGCAGATCTTAATGGCGATGGCATTGCCGATATTTTTGTAGGTGGTGCTAAAAATCAAACCAGTGCATTGTTATTGTCAGAGAAAGAGACCTTTAAAAAAATCACACTCCCCTTTAAAAAAGACAGTGCTGCTGAAGATGTGGTAGCTCATTTTTTTGACGGCGATGCCGATGGAGATTTAGACCTTTATGTGGGCAGTGGCGGAAGAGCATTTTCACAATTTTCTGCCACTTTAGATGATCGCTACTATGAAAATGTGGGTGCAGCACAATTTGTTAAACAACCAACAGCATTTTCTTTTGAACAGCATTTTTCAACAGGAGGCGCTGCCGTGGCCGATATAAACCAAGATGGATTTCAGGATCTTATTATCGGTGAACGCTTTGATCTTTCTGTTTACGGTCAGAAGAAAAGTATACAATTGTGGCTCAACAATGGTCAAGGTTTATTTACTCTCCAAAAACAACCTGCTTTAGAAAAGGTGGGTATGATCACACACCTCCAAACGGCTGATCTCAATGCAGACGGCTGGTTAGATCTTGTTGGGGTGGGAGAGTGGATGCCCGTTTCAGTTTGGATTAATGAAAAAGGTATACTTAACAACAAGACCCAAAATTATCGTTTACATAATACAACCGGCTTGTGGACTAGCTTATTGGTGGAAGACCTCAACGCAGATGGGAAACCAGATATTTTAGCTGGGAATATGGGAAAAAACACCTTTTTTAAACCGGGAATGAAACTTTATCTTAATGACTTTGACGTCAATGGAAGTTGGGAGCCTATCATTTGCTTTGAAGAAGATGGTAAAGACTATCCCATTGCAGATAAAGATGAATTGATTGCACAGTTGCCTTATTTAAAAAAAAGAGCTTTAAAATATGCTACTTACGCTCAAGCGTCAATGGCAGATCTGTTTACTGAAGAACAACTATCTGGTAGTACACGTAGTGAACTACAGCAGTTGGAAACCACTCTATTTCTCAGTACAGATAAAGGCTATGATAGCCATCCCTTGCCCCCTGAGATCCAATATGCTCCTGTATATGCTTTGACTCACTACAAGACAGAGAATAACAAGGTAGGAAAACTCTTTTTTGGAGGCAATCAATATTTAGTAAAACCCCAATTTGGACGCTATGATGCCTCACAGGGGTGGGAATTATCCTATATTCAAACGGGTTTAAAATTGAAGTGGCAAATGCCCAAAAGTTTGGGCGTAAAAGGACAATTAAGACAGTTGGAAATTGTACCTTTAGGGATTCAAAAAAAATTGTTGATAGGCCTCAATAATAATCCTTTAATGTTGAAGTGTTTGGAGTTGGAAAAATAGGAAGATTTAGCATGAAAAACCATCGGAATTTGATGCCCATATTCTTTTTAACCACAATGTTGCTAGGCTGTAAATCAGTCTATCAAAAATGGGTAGATCAAGAGTTGCAAAAGAATAAAAAAGTAGACTCCCTTTTCTTTAATTATAGATTAGGAGAATCTAAGGAAAGCTATCATAAAAAAAGTTGGAACTTGAATCACAATCAAGTGGTGGTTCAAGGCCGATCCTATCATTTGATGAAGTTCATCTTTCAAGATCCACGAACGCCTGAAAAGCAAAATGATTTTTATTATGGAATACACAGGAAAGTTCAATAAAAAACGAAAGCTCATCCAGATGGATATCCTTTTCTCCCATGTGCTATGGGTGCCTTGGAATAAATCATATCATGCAGAGGCATTAATGCCCAGAGTGATTGACTCCTTAGAACAAAGGTATGGGGGCAACAAATTTGTGCAATATCAAATTGAAAACGACTCCAAACCTTATATCAATGTCAATGTTGATAGCGACCGAAAAGAAGCACAAAAAAGCAGTATTGAAGATTTTTGTTATGAAGCCGCCACCGGATCCTTAGCCTTTGTTGGTAATAGCAACAGTAGTGTGGCAGAGTTGGGGCCTTCTTTGGCCAACCCAGGTGGAATATTTTTAGAATTTGCCCCCAAAATAGACAATTTTACGAAGTTTCAACCCTTTCCCTTACCTTTGAACTCTGTAGCCAAAAAAATTATTAGACTTGACGATGGAAATTTTGTGGTTATCACCAATAATGAAAGCTCATATTTCTTAAAACCAATGCAATAACTCTCCAATCTTATGAAAAAAAGTATCTTTTTTAGCCTATTGCTCTTAACCATTTTAGGAGGTTGCAAACCTCCCTTTGAGCCTAATCAGCTTGAAGATCCCGAACTGTTCCAAGCCGCTGTGCAAAACTTATCCGATATTGTGGTCTATGATATTTTCTCTCCCCCCGTGGCTTCTAGAGTATATTTATATCCCACTTTAGCGGCCTATGAAATCTTGGCGCAATCAATGCCGGAAAAATATCACCCTTTAAGTGATCAAGTTTCGCATTTACCTCCCATTCCATCACCCGATAGTGAAAACTTTAGCCCACACTTGGCTGCACTTTATGCTTTTAATGAAGCCGGAAAACAACTCATTTTTTCAGAAGATAAAATGGCTCAGTTTCAAGAATCTTTTGAATCCCAATTAAAATCGTTTGGTGTGCCTCGATCTATAAAAACCAACTCCAAAGCGTTTGGACTAAAAGTGGCCACACACATCATGAATTGGGCTAGTAAAGACATGTATAACCAAACCCGTACGTATCCAAAATATACCATTTTAGATCCTCCAGAATTTTGGAAACCCACACCACCAGACTACATGGACGGCATTGAACCCCATTGGAAAGAAATTAGGACCATTGTCTTAGATTCTGCCAACCAGTTTCCTGCTAAACCTCCTTTAACCTTCAACCTTAAGGAGGGCAGCCCTTTTCAAAAGCAACTCAAAGAGGTGTATGAAATAGGTAAAGGACTCAACGATGAGCAGGTGGAAATTGCTAAGTTTTGGGATTGTAATCCATATGTAACACACCACCGTGGTCACGCTATGTTTGCCACCAAAAAAATTACGCCAGGAGGACATTGGATGGGCATTACAGGTATTGCTGCTCGCACAGCAAAAAGTAGCTTTGACGAAACCGTTAATGCCTTTACAAATGTGACCATTGCCCTTTTTGATGCCTTTATCAGTTGCTGGGATGAAAAATGGAAAACCTTGGTGGTACGGCCAGAAACCTTGATAAATGCCTATTATGACGAAGAGTGGCTCCCTTTATTACAAACCCCTCCTTTTCCTGAATACACAAGTGGGCATTCGGTCATTTCCAGAGCAGCTGCTTTGGCTTTAACCGATATTTATGGACCCGCATTTTCTTTTGTTGACAGCACCGAAGCTGTTTATGGGTTACCTGACAGAAGTTACAATTCATTTCTTCAGGCCTCAGAAGAAGCGGCCATTTCAAGGCTCTATGGTGGTATTCACTACATGATGGCCATTGAAGAAGGGGTTCGTCAAGGAGAGCGCGTGGGCAATTATGTGGTTGAAAAGATTCAGACCTTAAAGAAGGACACCGCCGCAAGTATGGCCACCAACGAATAAAAAGATGAATAAAAAGCACCTTTCTTTTTGGCAAATCCTAACCATGAACTTTGGTTTCTTTGGTGTGCAGTTTAGTTTTGGCTTGCAACAAAGCAACATGAGTGCCATTTATAAATATTTGGGTGCCAACGAATCTGAACTGCCCATGCTATGGTTGGCCGGCCCCGTTACGGGACTCATTGTTCAGCCAATTATAGGTGCAATAAGTGATGGCACTTGGTCACCAAAGTTTGGAAGGCGAAAACCCTTTTTCTTAATTGGAGCTATTTTGGCCAGCATTGCTTTGGTGCTCATGCCCTTTTCTAGTACTATTTGGATGGCCGCTGGATTACTTTGGATATTAGACGCAGCCAATAACATAGCTTTAGAACCCTACCGTGCATTTATTTCTGATAAACTCGATAAAAAGCAGCACTCCATAGGTTTTTTAATGCAAAGTTTTTTTACTGGCTTAGGAACCACCATGGCCAATTTTACACCAGCCATTTTGGTTTCTTTTGGCATTTTAGCACTCAGTGATAAAATGGATAATGGCATTCCGGTTTCAACTTACTGGGCGTTTGGCATTGGAGCCTTTGCTTCCATCGCAACCATTTTAGTCACCGTTTTTACTACCTCAGAATATCCACCTACCCCAGAAGAATTAGAACGCATAAAAAAAGAAAAAGAGTTGGGAAACCCCATTGTAAGAACAGTTAAAGAGATTGGCGCTGCCTTTAAGGAAATGCCACTCACAATGAAACAACTCATTCCAGTTATGTTTTTTCCTTGGTATGCCATGTTTTGCTATTGGCAATATTTGACTTCTGCTTTATCACTTTCACTTTATGACACCCTGGATCAAACAACCACTTATTTTAATCAGGCTCAATTGCTCACTGGAAATCTCAATGGAACATACAATATTATATGTTTTCTTATAGCCTTTGCGTTAGTGCCCGTGGCTCGAAAGTTGGGTGCCAAACAATTGCATTTTATTAGCTTGGCTTTGGGGGGTGTTGCTTTAATTATAATGCCTCTCTTAAACGATACAAGTATTTTGTTTACACTACCTAATCCATTTGGCAGCAACCTTGCTATTCCACAAATTTATTTGTTCTCCTTTGGTTTGGGTATTACATGGGCCAGCATGATGGCCATGCCCTATCAAATGTTGGCCGCTTCTATACCTGCTGACAAAACAGGAGTTTATATGGGTATTTTTAATATGTTTATTGTGATTCCTATGATCATACAGATTGTGAGCATGCAATATTTCGTTTATGATCTTTTAGGACAAAACCCAATTAACGTGATTCGATTGGCTGGCGTCTTTTTAATTTTGGGTGGACTATTCTCATTACGTGTGAAACTAACCCCACAATGACTTCTTTTTCATAAAAAGGAAGTTAATCCATTTTAATACCTTTGTTTTAAACCTACAGCATGAAAAAAAATCAGCACAGAAGGGCGGCTTTGGTCTATCATGCCAAGCCAAAACCTGGAAAAATTGAGGTAATTCCGACCAAGAATTATCGCACACAACGCGATTTGTCTTTGGCCTATTCTCCAGGCGTTGCAGAACCTTGTTTGGAAATTGAAAAGGAAAAGACTTCGGTTTATAAATACACTAACAAAGGTAATTTGGTGGCAGTAATCTCTAACGGTACCGCCGTTTTAGGCTTGGGCGATATAGGCCCCAATGCATCAAAACCTGTAATGGAAGGCAAAGCGTTGTTATTTAAAATTTTTGCAGGTATTGATGTTTTTGATATTGAAGTGGACGCCAAAGACCCCGAAGAATTTATTACCGCTGTAAAAGCCATTGCCCCCACTTTTGGAGGAATTAACCTTGAAGATATTAAGGCCCCCGAAGCTTTTGAAATAGAACAGCGCTTAAAAGAAGAATTGGACATCCCCGTAATGCATGATGATCAACACGGAACCGCCATCATTTCATGTGCAGCGCTTTTAAACGCAGCAGAACTGAGTCAAAAAAAAATGGAAAATCTCAGAGTTGTGGTCTCTGGCGCTGGTGCCGCAGCCATATCCTGTTCTAAATTGTATGTTGCTTTTGGTGTTAAAAAAGAACAAATTATTATGATTGACTCCAAAGGAGTAATTCGTGCTGACCGTGAAAATCTCACTCCTGAAAAAACCCTCTTTGCGACCACAAAAAATGTGAGCACCCTTTCAGAAGCTCTAGCTGGAGCCGACGTATTCATTGGCCTTTCTAAGCCGGGAATTTTAACTCCCGAAATGCTTAAAACAATGGCTAAAAATCCGATTGTGTTTGCTATGGCGAATCCAGATCCCGAAATAGATTATCCTCTAGCATGCCAAACCCGAAAAGATGTTATCATGGCCACAGGCCGATCTGATTATCCAAATCAAGTGAACAATGTCTTAGGTTTTCCATTTATCTTTAGGGGAGCTTTGGACGTTCGAGCCACTAAAATTAATGAAGCCATGAAAATGGCTGCTGTTGAAGCCTTAGCCACCTTGGCCAAAGAGCCTGTGCCAGAACAGGTCAATGTGGCTTATGAGGAAACGCGTTTACGCTTTGGAAAAGAGTATATTATTCCTAAGCCCTTTGACCCAAGATTAATTACTAAAATTCCGCCCGCTGTGGCAAAAGCAGCTATGAAATCTGGTGTTGCCACTCAACCTATAGAAGATTGGGACACCTATGAAGAAAGTCTTGAAGCCCTTTTAGGTAATGATCAAAAATGGATTCGCCTATTATTTGATAGAGCCAAGGCCGCTCCAAAACGAATTGTTTATGCAGAGGCTGATTGTTTGGATGTGTTAAAAGCAGCTCAAATTGTGCAAGAAGAGAAGATGGGCACTCCCATTTTGTTGGGGAATAAAGCTTTGATCGAATCGTTGCGAAAAAAATTAGATTATGTGGCAGCGGTAGAAATTATTGATCCTAAAGAGGAAAATCATAAAGAGCTGCGCAACCACTATGCAAAGGTTTTTTGGAAAGCACATCAACGGAAAGGCTATACCCTCTACGATGCTAAAAGATTGATGCGAGAAAGAAATTATTTTGCTGCCATGATGGTTCAAAACAACGATGCAGATGCTATGATTTCAGGTTATTCCAGAAATTATCCATCTGTAGTTAAGCCCATTTTAGAAATTATTCCAAAAACAAAAGGGGTGCAGCGGGTGGCAGCCACCAATTTGATGCTCACCAAGAGAGGCCCCATTTTTATTTCAGACACTACAATAAATGTGGAACCCTCAGCTAAAGAACTAGCTACCATTGCACAAATGACTGCGGAAACATTAGCCTTATTTGGTTTAAAACCCGTGATTGGTATGCTTTCTTTCTCCAATTTTGGATCTACACGTTTTCCACAAGCCAAAAAAGTGTCTGAGGCTGTCAAATTGCTTCACAGAAAGAACCCAGACCTTGTTGTTGACGGCCCCATTCAGTCTGATTTTGCTTTTAATAAAGAAATGCTAGAAGAAAGATTTCCATTCTCCAGTTTATCTAATAAAAATGTTAATACACTCATTTTTCCAAATTTAGATGCAGCCAATATTACCTACAAATTGATGAAGGAATTGAACGAAAACCTTTCTGTGGGACCCATTTTAATGGGCTTGAGTGAACCCATTCACGTGTTACAGTTGGGGGCTTCTGTTGAAGAAATAGTCAACATGTCGGCTGTGGCAGTGATTGATGCACAAACTAAAAAAAATAACAATAAAATATGATAACACAAATAACTGGTCGCTTGGTTGAAAAAACACCTACCACACTTGTTATTGATTGCAATGGTTTAGGTTATGAAGTGCATATTTCTCTTCACACTTTTTCTCAAGTCAAAGATGAAGAACAAATCAAACTCTACACCCACCTCCAAATACGAGAAGATGCACACACGTTGTTTGGCTTTCATACCCTATTAGAAAGAAGTATTTTTCGTCTTTTACTCAGTGTTTCTGGCATTGGTGCTGCCACGGCAAGAACTATGTTGTCTTCCCTAGCACCCCAAGAAATTCATACAGCCATAGTCCAAGAAGATTTACCAACCATTAAAGGCGTAAAAGGGATTGGACTAAAAACGGCTCAACGGGTTTTAATTGAGCTAAAAGACAAGATGCTACAGCTCCATGAAAATGAACAAATTCCACTCCTAAAAAGCAATACAATCAAAGAAGAAGCGTTATCAGCATTAGAGGTGTTGGGTTACCCCAGACGTCAGGCTGAAAAAGTAATTGATAACGCCATTCAAAGCCACCCTGAAAGCTCCGTAGAGGAGTTAATCAAAACGGCTTTGAATAAATTATAAATTTTGATTGGAAAATACCGGTTTATAAATACAAGATTCGCTCTACATCTTTTCCTATTGGTTCTGTATTTTTTTATTTGTAGTGGATCATTATCTGCACAAAATATTGCGAAAATTGGTGCCGATTTAGGAAATATAAGCATACCCATGCCTGAATCTATTGTGAGTAAGTATGTATATGACCCACTCACTGAGAGATACATCTTTGCTGAAGAAATTGACGGATATCCTATTGGCACCCCTTTGGTACTAACCTTGAAAGAATTTGAGGCTTTGGTACTCAAAGAGAAGATGAAGGCCTATTTCCAAGAAAAAATTGCGGCCTTAAGTGGAAAGAGTTCCGATTTAGAAGAAAGTCAGAAAAATTTACTGCCAGAGGTGTATGTGAACAACAAGTTTTTTCAAACCATTTTTGGAAGCAATAGCATAGACGTTGTACCTCAAGGTTCCATTGGCATTGATTTGGGTGTACGTTATCAAAAAACAGACAATCCGATTAGTTCTCCAAGAGACCGACGAAATTTTGGTTTTGATTTTGATCAACAAATTAGCTTGAGTTTATTGGGAAAAATTGGTGAACGTTTACAGATCATTGCAAATTACGACACAGAATCAACCTTTGATTTTCAAAATTTAATTAAAATTCGTTTCAACCCACCCACTGTTGCCGAAGCTGCCGACATTTTACCTAGAAGTTTAGGGCGCCAAGCCGGAGCTTTGCAAAGCAGATTGCAACAAGCCCAACAAACTATTAATGAAGTGAGACAAGGTGTGGATGAAGCTCGTTCAGCTTTAAATCAAACAAAACAAAAAATTGAAGCCCTAAAAAACAATGTGAATGCTTTGCCCAACAGCACTGCTCAAGTTTCTAATCGCGTGGCCAATTTTTTAAACGGAAAAGTAACCGAAGATGGTATTTTACAAAATATTGATATCGGAAATGTGAGCATGCCCATTAATAGTAACCTTATTCAAGGTGCTCAAAGCTTATTTGGTGTTCGCACCGATTTAAAGTTTGGAAGAACTACCATCACCAGCGTCTTTTCAGAACAGCGGTCACAATCACAAAACATTACCACTCAAGGAGGTGGCACTTTGCAAGAGTTTGATTTATTTGCCCTAGATTATGAAGAAGATCGTCACTATTTCTTAGCCCAATATTTTAGAGACAACTATGATGCTTTTTTAAAAACATACCCTTACATAAACTCACCTGTACAGATTACTCGAATTGAGGTTTGGGTAACCAATCGAGGTGCTCGAACACAAAATGTGAGGAATATTATTACCCTGCAAGATCTGGGCGAAGCCCACCCGGATAAAACCAGACTTGATGAGATGAGTTCTTCCTTTTTCATGAACAGCAATCCAAATGCTCCGCCAGACAATGGCGTTAATAGATTAGATCCAGAGGCCATAGGAAATGGTGGAATTCTTACCAAGGCTGTGCGTGACATTGCGACAGTGAAAAACAGCTTTAATACAACCACCGGGCAAGTGCGAGAGGGTTATGACTATGCCGTACTGGAAAGTGCCCGAAAATTAAGCCCTCAAGAATATACCTTTCACCCTCAATTGGGCTACATTTCTCTTAACCAGCGTTTAAGTAATGATGAAATTTTAGGCGTTGCCTTTCAATATACCTACTTAGGCAAAGTATATCAGGTAGGAGAATTTGCTAATGGCGGCATACCGGGAACAGAAATCAGCAACAACACCAACGCACAAATACCGGCAGTACAAACAAATAATTTGGTGGTCAAAATGTTGAAAAGCAGTGTTACAGACGTGCGTCAACCTGTTTGGGATTTAATGATGAAAAATATATACAACACCGGAGCTTTTCAACTTTCTGAAGAAGACTTTAAACTATCCATTTTGTATACTGATCCTTCGCCTATAAACTATATGACAGCTGTAAACAACAAAATTTGGCCGGAAGCCCTAGAACAACAGGTGTTGCTAAATACCTTTCGGTTGGATCGCTTAAATGTTTACCAAGATGTGACCCCTCAGGGAGATGGTTTTTTTGACTATGTACCCGGCATTACTATTGATCCAAAATTTGGCCGCATCATATTCCCACAGGTAGAACCTTTTGGAGCTTTCTTGTTTGACCTTCTAGATGACCCTGCATCGCCCAAAGAAGATTATGATCGGCAAACCACCTATAATTCCAATCAGAAAAAATATGTTTTTCGTGAAATGTATGCCTTGACTAAGGCCGCTGCTCTAGAAGCCATTGAAAAAAATAAGTTTCAACTCAAAGGTCGTTATAAATCAGAAGGGGAAGATGGTATTCCTATTGGTGCCTTTAATGTGCCCCGAGGGTCTGTTCGTGTAAGGGCAGGAGGGAGGTTGTTGCAAGAAGGGCTTGACTATACCGTAAATTATGAAATTGGACGGGTAAAAATTATTAATGAAGGATTAAAAGCCTCCAACGTGCCCATTGATATTTCAGTAGAAAACAATTCTTTTTTTAACCAACAAAACAAACGTTTTTCGGGTATAAATGTGATTCATCAACTAAATGAAAAAGTGTTTTTTGGGGGTACACTAGTTAACTTAAGTGAAAATCCTTTGACGCAAAAAGCCAATTATGGCACTGAGCCAGTAAACAATACCATGATGGGATTCAACACCAACTTTTCTACAGAAATCCCTTTTTTAACTCGAATGGCTAATAAGATTATGGCCGCCAAGTCGAATACCCCATCACAACTTTCTTTTCGTGGTGAGGTAGCAGCACTAAAGGCTCGGAATCCTAGAAATACTCAACTCCAAGGCGAAACCAATGTATATATAGATGATTTTGAGGGTGCCCAAACCAATATTGATATAAAAGGTTTCAATGCTTGGAATTTAGCTAGTGTGCCCATCAATGATGTTTGGGGAGCAGAGGAAAAAGGATTAAAAAGAGGATATGGCCGTTCTAAATTGGCGTGGTATTCTATAGACCGTATTTTTTATAGCAGAAATCCACCGGTGGGCATTAACAATAATGACATTTCTGAAAACACCACACGACGCATTTTTATTAAAGAAATTTTTCCTGAGCAAGATTTAGTGCAAGGAAATACTACAGTTCAAAACACGTTAGATTTGGCTTACTATCCACAGGAAAAAGGGCCCTATAATAACGCACCCCAAGAAGAATTTGACAGCAAAGCAGCCGACCACTGGGGTGGCATTACACGTTCTATCAATGCGACCAATTTTGAACAAGCAAATGTTGAGTTTATTGAATTTTGGTTGTTAGACACTTTTTCTCAACTGGATGATGATGATGGAGAATTGGGAGATTTAGTGTTCCATCTGGGAAATATCTCGGAAGATATCTTGGACGATGGAAGAAAACAATTTGAAAACGGACTTCCTGGAGCAGCAAACAATACGGCCACCTATGAAACCGAATGGGGAAAAGTGCCCGCCACCCAATCGTTAGTTTATGCATTCAATACCGAAGCTGGAGACCGCGAACGACAAGATGTGGGATTAGACGGCTTGCCAGATAGTCAAGAAGCACAAATTTACAATAACGGTCCCTCTGCAGACCCGGCCGGAGATAATTATGAATATTATATCAGAGCCTCCGGAAGCATTCTGGATCGTTATAAAAATTATAACGGAACCGATGGGAATACACCCCTTAGCTTTTCTGATACCGATAGGGGAAATACCACTGAACCTGACACCGAAGATATCAATCGCGATCAGAGCATGAACACCATCAATAGCTATTTCGAATATCGTATTCCCATCACTAAAACTATGGCAGTGGGCAATCATCCTTTTATTACAGATGTGCGTGAAAACGTGAAGGTGATGGTGCCCAATGGTGACGAAATAAATACCCGCTGGTTACAATTTAAAATCCCCATTCAAAAAGGGTATTATGAGGAAACCGTTTATGAACCCTATTTCAAATCGGTCAATGCTATTGAAGATCTTCGTTCCATTCGCTTCATTAGAATGATGTTGCACAAATTTGAGCAACCGGTGGTGTTACGATTTGGAACACTGGATTTAGTCCGAGGCGATTGGCGGCAATATACTAAAGCACTAAATGATGAGATCTTGTCTAACAGCAACACCACCGTTGATATCAGTACAGTCAACATTTTAGAAAATGAAAATCGAATTCCAATCAATTATGTATTGCCTCCCGATATTCAACGTGAGCAAATCAATAATAACAACACCATTGTGCGTCAAAATGAGCAATCTCTAGCCTTTCGGATTTGTGATTTACAGCCCATGGATTCTCGGGGTATTTTTAAGAACGTGAATTTGGATATGCGGCAATATAAGAAGATCCGCATGTTTATTCATGCGGAATCCATTCCTGGTAATCCGCCACTCCCTGACCAAGACAGAGAAGCTACTTATGATGAACGACTAGTGGCTTTTGTTCGATTGGGTACAGACAACAAAGATAATTACTATCAAATTGAAATTCCCTTGCAACCCACAGCCTATTCAGAAAATGGTTCCAATCGGCTGAGTGCTGATGAAGTTTGGATTCCCGATCAAAATGAACTGGAGGTGTCTACTTCCTTATTATCTAAATTAAAAAGCAAAGCCCTTATTGCAACCGTTCAGGGCAGGGCCCTTTATTTTGACGAGCAACTTAATCCAATTTCAGAGTTTACACCCATAAGCAGTTTGCCCGGAGAGAAAAAATATAAATTTTCCATACGGGGCAACCCCACACTTGGGGCTATTAGAACTTTAATGATTGGGGTTAAAAATCCCTCAGAACAATTGGGAAATACCCTTTGTGGTGAAGTATGGTTTAATGAATTGCGTTTATCGGGAATTGAAGACGAGGGCGGATGGGCAGCAGTGGGTGCTTTGGATGCCAACATTGCCGATTTTGCAAATATTTCTGCTACAGGACGTTATGCCACTATTGGTTTTGGCAATATTGACCAAACCCCCAATCAAAGAGCGCGTGAAGATTTGATGCAATATGATCTGGTTTCTAATGTCAACCTGGGACAATTAACTCCTCAACAGTGGGGTGTAGAAATTCCACTAAGTTTTGCCTCTGGAGAAACCCTTATTTCTCCTGAGTATGACCCTTTTTATCAAGATATAAAACTGAAAGACCGGTTGGCTGCCGCCGATCGAAAATCGTTGCAAGACACGATAAAAAACCAAGCACGTGACTATACAAAACGCAAAAGTGTGAGCCTAATTGGCGTGCGAAAACGAAAAACCGGATCAGGAAAAACAAAAATCTACAGTCCGGAAAACTTCACCTTTTCCTATGCCTATAATGCCCTTGAGCATCGTGATTTTGAATTGGAAAATTTAAAAGAAGAAGAGTTGGTTTTGGGTGCCAATTACGCCTATTCTTTCCCCCAAAAAAACCTAACTCCTTTTCAAAAAACAAAGGCCTTTCAAAGAAAAAAATATTGGGAATGGTTACGTGCGTTGAATTTTAACCCATTGCCAAATGCACTAAATTTTAATGCAAATGTGAATCGGACACTTTACAGTCAAAAATTCAGACAGGTATATTTTGAAGGGGTTGATGCTTCCTTACAACGCCCACTTCCCAATTTGCAACAGCACAATTTTCTGTTTGATTATAATTATACCTGGACACACAATCTAACGCGTTCACTACGCTTTACCTTTGACGCCAATACGAGCAATATTGTTCGAGACCGTGAAGCTATCGAGCAACCAGTACAAAGCGTCAATCCTTATAAGCTATGGTCTGGCCTGACCCATTTGGGTGAACTTAACCGACATTTTCATACCCTAAGCTTAAATTACAAACTTCCATTTCAATACATACCCTTTTTAAGTTTTATTGATGCTACTTATAATTATAAGGCTGACTACAGTTGGCAACGTGGGTCTGAAGCATTGGCCAATGTGATCAGTCCAGAAGGAATATCTCTAGGGCGAGTCAACACGCTGCAAAACAACAATACTAAAACCCTAACAGGCAATATTTCTTTTCAAAAACTATACAGTGTTTTTGGATTAAAACCCCCTAATCAAAATACAGCGCGCAGAAACTTAGGGCGCACCTTAGATTCTGTGGCCAACAAAAAAAGTCAATCCCTTAAAAAAGCTATGACACCCTTATTGGCTGTATTAAATAAAATTAAAAGAGTTCAGTTTAATTATGCTGAAAACAATGGTACGTTGTTGCCGGGCTATTTACCAGCGGTAGGCTTTGCTGGGGGCTTACAACCCACCTTAGGATTCACCGTGGGAAGCCAAGCCGATATACGGTATATGTTGGCGCAAAAGGGATGGCTCACTTCTTTTCCTAATTTTAATGAAACCTTGCAACAAATACATACCAGCAAATTTAACCTCACGGGCCAAATCATTCCGCTAGAGGGTTTGTTGATCGATTTTTATGCCGAACGCAACTATTCTGAAAACAGTACCGAAAACTTTTTGGTGAGGCAAAATGAATACCTACCCCTCAACACCAACGTTTTTGGTAATTTGGGAGTTTCAACAGTCATGATCAAAACCAGTTTTGCCAGAGGCAGTGGTCAATATAACCCCGTTTTTGAAACCTTTAGAGCAAATCGAATAATTATGGCCGAGCGTTTGGCTGCAGAACAGCAATTGGCCTTAGGTCGCGATGCAGAAGGGTTTCCAAAAGGCTATGGCAAAACCCAACAAGATGTGATATTACAGTCGTTTTTGGCAGCCTATATGGGGGTAGATCCCAGCACTATGGCCTTGGAGCCCATCAAAAAATTAGGACTCCCCAATTGGAATTTAAAATACGCCGGATTTAACAAAATTCCGTCTTTGGCTAAAATCTTTACCCGTTTTTCGGTTAATCATGGCTACCGTGCCAGCTACACTATAAACAATTTTCAATCCAATTTTGAGTATGACCCGAGTTTACCTTCCAAAACTGATGTGGCTGGCAATATTTTACCCCAGCGATTGTTTTCTAATGTAACTTTGGTGGAGCAATTTAACCCCTTGTTGCAATTGGATGTTGAATTAAAAAACAATTTTAAATTTTTGGTAGAACTAAACCGAGATCGTTCCCTTTCTTTGAGTCTGGATAACAACCTGTTAACTGAAGTGAGTGGCAATGAATATGTTGGTGGTTTAGGATATAGAATCAGAGACTTGCGAATGCGAACTAATTTTAATGGCAGACGTGTCATACTAAAGGGCGATTTAAATATAAAAGCCGATGTGTCTTATAGGAACAACATTACTGTGTTGCGCAATTTAGAATATAACAACAACCAAGTGACCGCCGGTCAGCAGATTTTCATTTTAAAACTAACGGCAGACTATGCCCTTTCTCGAAATATAATGGCCACGTTTTTTTACGACCACAATTTTTCCAAGTTTGCAATTTCCACAGCTTTTCCCCAAACCAGTATTCGTTCTGGTTTCACTCTCCGCTATAATTTTGGGAATTAAGTGCTCCGTCAGCTAAACAAAAACGCCTACATTTGTGTCTATTAATTTTTTTTTAATGAATATTCCAAGCGATTTAAAATACACAAAAGACCACGAATGGGTTAAGATTGAGGGAGATCAGGCCTTGGTGGGCATCACCGATTTTGCTCAAGCTGAGTTGGGCGATATTGTTTATGTTGAAATAGAAACCCTAGAAGAATCTCTTGAAGCTGAAGAGGTGTTTGGCACTGTAGAGGCTGTAAAAACAGTTTCAGATTTATTTATGCCTTTGGAAGGCACCATTATTAAAGTAAATCCGGCACTTGAATCCACCCCTGAATTGGTCAATGAAGCTCCTTATGAAGAAGGGTGGATGATTAAAATTAAATTTGAAAACCCCTCAGCTTTAGACACTCTATTAGACGCGAAGGCCTATCAAGAACTTATTTCTGGCTGATTTACAATGCTCCTTTATCATCCTGTTATTTAATTAAAAAATGAATCTATTGGAGGGCAAGCTAATTTTTTTCTTGTTTTATCTGCAAATTTTTATAGTTTAGCATATTAACTATTTCGATACATGGAACCTAAGAAAAATTCTAAAGTAGACTTAAATAAAAACAGTAGCCTTTATTTTGCCATTGGCTTGTGTGCCGTTATGTTTATTGC
>JBMYZB010000018.1:0-18384 GCA_049609945.1 Flavobacteriaceae bacterium | reverse complement strand
TAAAATGAGAGGTCCCATTAGGGCGGTACCTGAAAAACTCAAGCGTGCTAAAAGCACCAATTGATCAGAACTGAAAACGGAAAAGAAGAGTGCAGCTAGAGCAAAAACCATGATGGTGATCCGTACCGGCTTTAGGTTATTTTTAAGGTTAAAAATACCCCTAATTTCATTTCCTAAGGCAAACAGTTGAGAGTCTGAGGTTGACATAGCAGCGGCGAAAAGACCAATGATGGTAAAGGCGGCAATGGGGTGGGGTTGTTCATGTAATAAAACGTTGCTTAAAAACGTTGCTGCGTTGTCTGTGGGGTAGTTTATAGCACCATAAAGGCCAATAATGATAGTTGGCAAAATAACCAACATGGCAAAAGTCCCAACGGCCACTGCCATTCTGCGTAAGGCAGCATAATCTTTCATAATCACTAAACGGGTAGAAAGTTGTGGTTGGGTGATGGGAATCATGGCAATGGCAATACAAGAAGCAATTAAAAACTGGGGAGTTAAAAGACCTTTTGGGCCAGGTGTGGCCAGTAAGGCTTTTTGAGTAGCGGCTGTTTTTTCAAAGAGGGCATACCATCCTCCCACAGCGTCTAAACATGATATGGCAATAAACCACACCACCAAAAGAAGTAAGGTGCCTTGCATAAAATCGGCATAAATAATGGCTTTTAATCCGCCTAGCTCAGAATAAATGAGCATAAACAAAACAATTAGTACTGACCAACCCCAGGCAGGTAATACTGAAGGAAAAGCCGCTACCAAAAAAATGGCAACACCTCGAATCTGTATGGCCACATAGGGAATTAAAAAGAGAAAGACATTAATAAAATAAAGATAACCAGCACCTTTATTTCCATAAGCTTCTTGCAAAAGCGCCGACATACCGTTGTAGTTTCTTTGGCCTACACGTTGGCGTAAATAAAACCCAAAACCAATAACCACAAACACCATTATGGCATCAGAGAAGGCTAAAAAGATCCAAGCACCCACCCCATGTGTTCTGGAAAAATCAGGCATGCCCATGAGGGTAAAGGTGCTAAAGAGCGTTGCGGCAAAGGTCATAAACCCGAGTACTAAGCCAATTTTTGAACCGCCCATCATAAAATCATCTCCTGTGGCAATAGTCTTTCTAGAGCGAAGCGATAAATAAATCAGCACCCCAGCATAACATATACCTATAATAATTAGCCAACTGCTCATAAAAATATTTAGGATTTTAAATTTTGTTTTCGACTAAAAACAACCCCTCCTACAGCCGTGAGCAAAATAATGAACACTGTAAATAAAATAGAAGTCCAGAGGGCAAAGGGCATGCCTAACCAATAAGGTTCCACTTTGTGGGGAGCAATAATCCATGGAGAAACCGAAGCAATACCTAACAGAATTACCCCAATTACAATAAGTTTCCATTGTCGTTCAACCTTTTTAAGCCCTTTTTGCTTTTCCATTGGTTAGAGTTTTTGTTGCGTAAGACCGCCATCCACCTGAATCACTTGACCGGTTGCATAGGGTAGGTTTCCTGCTGCCATCGCCAATGCCACGGCCCCAATGTCTTCTGGCGTTCCCCATCTTTTTTCAAGTGTAAGCCCCTCATTAATCAATCGGTCATATTTTTCAACTACTCCTGCAGTCATATCAGTTTTAATAATTCCTGGTTGAATTTCATACACGGGAATTTCATATTCGGCTAAACGGACTGCCCAAAGTTTGGTTGCCATGGCCACGCCAGCTTTTGAAAGACAATATTCCCCTCGATTTACAGAAGGTATGGTGGCAGAGACAGAAGACACGTTAATGATAGTGGCAGCAAAATCTGGAAAATTTTGTTTATGCTTAATCATTAAGTTTGCAAAAATCTGTGTCAAAAAATAAGGCCCTTTTAAGTTGATTTCAAGCACCTTGTCATAGCTGTTTTCTGTGGCTTCCAAAATGTCATTGCGTTCAGGAGGGGCAATCCCAGCATTGTTGACCAATACATTGAGTTCACCAAATTGTGACAAAATGCATTCCACTATTTTAAGACGGTCTTTTGCCAGCCCAATATTACCTTGGCAATAGATTACGGGGCCACCTAATTGTTCCAATTCTTTAAGGGTCTTTTTTACCTCGTTTTTAGGGCGCACACCATTTATGGCCACAGCATAACCGGTTTTTAAAAAGGCGGCGGCAATGCCCTTGCCAATGCCTCGAGAGCCTCCTGTTATCAACACTTTTTTTTGCATGCTTTATTCAATTTCGGGCAAGTTGACCCAGGTTTTTTTAGTCCAGCTTTCCAATCCTTTCTCAGCCAATTGAACTCCCTTGGCACCCTCTTTTAGGTTCCAAGGAAAAGGGCTGTCGGTTACAATGTGTTTTAAAAATAATTCCCATTGGGCTTTAAAGGCGTTGTCAAAAATTTCTTGTTCGGGTAATTTACTCCACCCCTCATAAAAATTAATGGGGTTGGGAATATCTGGATTCCATACTGGTTTGGGGGTGGCGTTGTAAGGCTGAATCCAGCAATCTCTGAGTCCTGCAACTGCCGAGCCTTTGGTGCCATCCACTTGTAGAGTAAGTAAATCATCTCGCCGCACTCGTGTTGTCCAAGACGAATTAAACTGTGCCACAATGTTTCCTTCCAATTCAAAGGTGGCATAGGCAGCATCGTCTGCTGTACATCGATATGGTTTTCCGACTTCATCAATGCGTTCGCCAATGTGTGTAGCTCCCAAACAGAAAACCCCTTTAACGGCACCAAAGAGTCCTTCTAAAACATATCTCCAATGGCAGAGCATGTCCACAATGATTCCCCCGTCGTCTTCTTTTCTATAATTCCAACTTGGGCGTTGGGCGGGTATGGAATGGCCTTCAAAAACCCAATAGCCAAAATCTCCTTTAACTGATAAAATGTCTCCAAAGAAATCATTTTCCATGAGGCGTTTCAGTTTGAGCATGCCTGGCAACCAAAGTTTGTCTTGTACTACCCCGTTTTTTAGGCCGGCTTTTTCGCATAGGTGAAACAGTTCTAAGGCTTCTTGGGTGGAAGTTGACACCGGTTTTTCACAATAAATGTGTTTTCCTGCTGCCACAGCCTTTTTGATGGCATCAGCTCTTCTTCCGGTGGTTTGTGCATCAAAATAGAGGCTGTATTTTTCATCAGTTAAAACGGCATCTAAATCACAGCTCCATGTCGGAATACCTGATCTTTCTGCCAAAGCTTTTAATTTATTTTCATTACGCCCCACCAAAACAACTTCAGGCATAATGCGCTCTTCACTGTTTAAGATCACCCCTCCTTGTTGAATAATGGCTACAATGGATCGCATCAAGTGTTGATTGGTACCCATTCGCCCTGTGACCCCGTTCATAATTATTCCTACCCTATGTGTTTTCATTGTTATCGATTAAGTGTGATGTAAATATGCATTTTTAATTTTTTCTAAATAGTCTTTTTGATCCATATTCCAGTAGCGATCTGAAAAGACTTCTACTTCTATGGGGCCTTGAAACCCGGCCTGATCCAACCATTGGCGAATTTCTTTCACGGGAATACAGCCATCGCCCATTAGACCCCTGTCGGTCAAGAAGTCGGTGGTGGGTACATTCCAGTCGCACACATGAAAGGCGAGTAGGTTGTTGTTTGCCCCACAGCGTAGAATTTCTTGTTTGAGTTGCTTGTCCCACCAAAGGTGATATACATCCACGGCCACGCCCACCCATTCAGATTGGATGCTTTCGGCCATATCGTTGGCTTGCCCAAGTGAAACAATGGCCGATTTGTCTCCAGCATACATGGGGTGAAGCGGTTCGATGGCCAATTGAACACCGGCATTCTTTGCCCTAGGGATCAGGTGTTGTATACCTTCTTCAATTTGTTGGCGAGAAGTGGCAAGGCTTTGTCGGCCGTCGGCGCCACAAACTAAAACCACTTGAGGTGCCCCAATGGCTTCGGCTTGAGCAATAGCCTTTAGGTTATCTTCCAAGGCTGCTTTTCGTTCCTCCGCACCTATTGAAGGAAAAAATCCACCCCGTACCAAAGCGCTCACTCGGAGTCCGGCATCTTTAATTTGCTGTTTCACTTGAGATAGGTTTTGCCCTTCTAAGAGATGTCTCCAAATGGCTAGGTATGGAATTTCTGCTTTAGCATAGTATTCAATGCATTGCTCTAAAGCCCAGGGTTTGGTGGTTTGTGTGTGTACACAAAGACGCGAAAAATTTGTTAATGTATTACTCAAAAATATATATTATAATTATATAGAATACAGACAATTGGTAAATTTATAATAGGGTTCTTTACGTAGCCATTTTGTGAGGTAAATGGCCACCTCTCTCATGTGGTAATCACCCCACATAGAAGATTCTCCATTGGCAATTTTTTGTCCTTGAGCCACGTGATCCCAGCCATTAGGTTGGTGGTAAATGCTGTGCAACAAAATGCCGTGGTGGTTTGGGTCTTCACTTAAATATGGGGTTTTCAATAAACTTTGCACCACTGTTAGGCCTGCTTGCCAATACTTATTTCCAGCTTCAGTTTCGCCTTTGTTCATTAAATATTGTCCTAATCGGAGCAACCCTTGTGCACCTATAGCTGCTGCTGAGCTGTCCACTGGCTCAAATTTGTTATAGGGGTCTGCGGGGCGGTTGAGGTAGTCGCCTAATCTGTGAAGTTGAGGAGCCCCTGTGTCCCAATAAGGGACGCCACAAGTAGGGGTGTGTTCAATGTAAAAATCACAGGTGGCGCGAGCCGCTTTGAGCATCATTTTTTCTAGTGCTTCAAATCCACCATAAGGTATTAATGTTTCTTTGTCTAGCTCAGCAAAGGCTTCCAATTGTTCTGCAAATCCGGTCATGGCCCATGCCAAACCTCTTGTCCATGTACTAAATCCGGTGTAGCCTTGTTGTGCGTTAGGACAGCGAAATTGTCCGTCTTTGGTGTTGAAAACAGACTCGTGTGCTGTGCGGCCCCAGAGGTCGTATTGATCTCTACCTTCTCCATAAAAGATGGCATAGGTGGCAGTGGCTTCAAGATGTTGAATGGTGCGTTCCAACAAAGAGATTATTTTATCGCCCTCTCCTTGAAAGACGTGGCCCAGCAAATGGCTTACTACTAAAATTCGGCAACTGCGAACGGTGTCTACAAATAATGAATGTGGGCCGTTAAACGAATGAATATAACCTTTGTTATTAGGCAGGTCTGTCCACCGAGACGCTTGTACTGCTCCCGAAATTTTAAGGGCTAATTCGTAAAAATGTTGCTCCCATGTATTGTGATGGATTTTATTTTCATGCATAAGGCGCAGTAAATTCCCATAGGTACTTAAGTTGTTAAAACCGTGGTCGTGCACACCAATATGACTGATGTGGGGTGCCATTTTTTCAACAATTTCTTGTCGTGTTTTTTCCAAGAGGACCATATCTGCTGTAGCATCAAATTGAAACAATGCTGATCCCAATTGAAAACCTTGTGTCCATTCGGTCCATCCGCGGGTGGTGTATTTTCCTTTCACAGTAAAAACGGGTGTGCCTTGTGAGGCCTTGTATTCTTTGGAGAGGGTTTGAATTTTAAGGCCAGAGAGTTCCCAAAAGCGGGATAAATCTTTTTCTAAATCTTTTGGTTTTAGTGCAGTTTTGATCGAAATCATAAGAGGGAAAATCGATTTTTCGTTAACGTTAACGAATATACATATAAATCGTAAATAGCTCTCTAAAAAAAGAATTGTTTGTCTTGTTTTGGGTTGTTGTGGTCAATAGATCTAAAATAGCTTTGCGCTTCAGTGAAGTTTTGTATCTTTTCGCCACAGAGATTTTAGAATTTTAGTGCATATGCCTTTAGTTACTATTTGCCTCGCCATTTTATCATTGTTTATGTTCATCATCGTTTTTCGGTGGCATGCTTTTTTATCTTTTCTTGTGGTTTCCATTGGTGTGGGGCTTTCTCAAGGCATGGCATTGGAGCGAATTGTAACGTCATTAGAAAATGGAATAGGGAACACGCTTGGTTTTTTAGTCTTGATTTTGGCTTTGGGAGCTATGTTGGGTAAACAAGTGGCCAACAGTGGTGCTGCCCAACAAATTTCAGAATCTTTGTTTAGTGTTTTTGGGGTGAAACACACCCAATGGGCCGTGATGCTCACGGGATTTATTGTTGGGATCACTTTGTTTTATTCGGTAGGGTTTGTGATTTTGGTGCCTTTGGTTTTCACCATTGCCAGAAGTACGGGACTTTCATTAATTTCTATAGGGTTGCCCATGTTGGCAGCACTATCGGTAACGCATGGTTTTTTACCACCTCATCCGGCACCCTCTGCCATTGCCGTATTATTTGGTGCAGATATAGGTCAAACCTTGTTGTATGGCATGGTAGTGGCGGTACCAGCCATTTTAATTTCGGGTCCTTTTTTAGGTCGTTTCCTTAAAAAAGTGGAGGCACAACCGCTCCAAGAATTTTTAGCCGCTAAACACTATGAAAAAGAAGAATTGCCCGGTCTGTGGAACAGTATGTTCACAGCCCTATTGCCTGTATTATTTATTGCAGGAGCAACAATTTCCAAGACTTTTTTATCTGCCGACAACCCACTGCATGAGGTAGTGTCATTTTTGGGTAATCCAGTAATTGCCTTACTACTTGCCGTTGTTGTGAGCATATTTAGTTTGGGTATTTTTCGCGGTCAGAGCATGAAAGATTCCATGACTTCTTTTTCGGACTCACTCTCTGGGATCACATCTGTTTTATTGATCATTGCCGGGGCTGGGGGACTCAAACAATTGTTGATTGACAGCGGCTTGAGTGATGCCTTAGGGACTTTACTAGAAACCAGTCCTTTGTCTCCTTTGCTATTGGGTTGGCTCACGGCTGGTTTAATTCGTGTGGCTGTTGGATCGGCCACTGTGGCGGGCCTAACTGCGGCCAGTTTGGTTTTGCCTTTGGTGCAAAGTGGCGGGGTGCGTCCCGAACTTATGGTGTTGGCCATTGGCTCGGGCAGTTTGATGCTTTCTCATGTAAATGATGCCGGATTTTGGTTGTTTAAAGAATATTTTAATTTATCCGTAAAGGATACCCTTGCCACATGGACACTCATGGAAACATCTATTGGTGTGACAGGCCTCTTAGGAGTGTTAGCCCTAAATACGTTTCTGTAAAGAAGCCATATTTAGGTTTATTGGATGCCCAAAAATATATAGATCATAACGGTTATTACACACAAGCTAATGGATAGGGCTTTGGTATATTTCCACGGGGTCATATCCAAACCAGATGTGAGTGTTGTAACTTCTTTAGATGTAGAGAAGCCGAAAGAAACTCCCAACATTACTAAGATATTTAAAACAAATTCAATGCCCCAGAGGTGCACAAAATGTAGGCCTGTATCAAATACAAAAGTGGTGAGTAAATAAAAAGCTAAACCCACAAATAAAGCTGCTTTGGCCCCTTTGGCAGATACTTTCGGCAGAAAGAAGCCAGCCAATAGAATAGAGGCAATAGGAATAAAAAAGATGCCGTTAAGTTGTTGTAATAATTGATAGAGCCCGTCTGGGGCTTGGCCCACTAAGGGTGCCACAAAAATGGAAAATAAAGCCAATACTGCTGCCGATATACGGCCTACTTTCACCAGTTGTTGATCGTTGCTTTGTGGGGCAATATGTTGTTTATATAAGTCTAAACTAAAAATGGTGGAGGCACTGTTTAGCACGCTGTTAAATGTACTTAAAATGGCACCCATCACAATGGCGGCAAAAACACCCAAGAGACCCACTGGAAAAATTTTCTTTAATAATTCAGGATATATTAAATCTTGGTTATCATAGAGACTGTCTCCAATATAATAAAACCCGATCACTCCAGGGAGAATAATAACAAGTGGAATTAGAATTTTTAACACCCCGGTGAATAATAATCCCTTTTGGGCTTCGGCCAAATTTTTGGCACCTAAGGCACGTTGAATGATGGTTTGATTCATACTCCAAAAATAGAGTTGATTGATCATGAGTCCGGTAAATAAAACTTCAAAGGGCAGAACAGAGTCTCGTGCGCCAATCACATTAAATTTTTCGGGTGCGTGTTGATACACTTTTGAGAGTCCGGCCAATGGGTTTCCATCTCCAATGGCGACTAGGGCAATGAGGGGAACGGCCAAGCCTCCTAAGAGTAAGCCATAGCCGTTTAGGGTGTCGGAAACGGCCACGGCTTTGAGCCCCCCAAAGATGGCATAAATAGATCCAATGCAGCCAATGCAAATAATGGTGAGCAACATGCCCGTGGCTTTGGGTACGCCCAAAACTTCAGATACGTTGAAAATACTTTCTAAATTAATGGCACCAGTATAAAGCACTATGGGAAGCAAGGTGACCACAAAAGAAACCATAAGAAAAAGAGCCACTAAGGTTCGGGTGGAAGCATCAAAGCGATTTTCTAAATATTGGGGAATGGTGGTGAGCCCCATTTTTAAATATTTTGGAATAAAATATACTGCTGCCACCACCAAGGCGAGGGCCGAAGTAACCTCCCATGCAATAATGATTAATCCATTTTTATAGGACGAGCCGTTCATGCCAATGAGGTGCTCCGTAGAAATATTGGTGAGTAACATCGATCCAGCAATGACAACACCCGTTAGGCTGCGACCCCCTAAGAAGTAACCGTCTTGCGAGTTAAGGTTATGTTTTCGAAGTTTATACCACGAATAAAATGCAACAAAGGCTGTGTAGGCGATAAATGAAAGTGCAGTAAACATAATTTATATATATAAAAACTAGATAGAAACAGGGATGACTCGTTTTTCTGCAACCGATTGTTGGGCTGCTAAAGCTAAATCGAGGGCACGCAAACCATCAACGGCACCCACAGTAGGTCTTTTATTATTTAACAAATGGTCTATGAAAAGTGCCATTTCCTTGGCATAGGAAGCAGTGTATCGTTCTATAAAAAAGTGAGGAGGTACCGGTTGGAGCATGCCTTGGTTGTTTGCTATATAGGATTGATTGATACGTTGATTGTCCATGCCACAGACTCCTTTGCTACCAAAAACTTCAATACGCTGATCATATCCATAGGCGGCATGTCTACTGTTATCTATCACGGCCACGGCACCATTGTCAAAGGTGAGAGTGGTCACGGCTGTATCAATATCTCCCAATTGCTCAATTTGAGGATCTCCAAACACAGTTGCTGTACTATATACCTGAATCACTTTTCGATCCATGAGATGGCAAGCCATGTCAAAATCGTGAATGGCCATATCTAAAAACAAGCCGCCAGAAGAAGGAATATAGCTCAAGGGAGGAGGAGCCGGGTCACGGCTCGTAATTTTTATGATTTCTGGAATGCCCACTTGACCTGAGGTGATGTTTTTTTTGATTTGTTCTACACTGGGGTCAAACCGCCTATTAAAACCTAGAAAAAAGGGGACCTGAGTTTGCTGTAATACCTGCAACACTTGGGTTACTTTTTCTCGATCTAAATCAATGGGTTTTTCAGCAAAAATCGCCTTTCCGGCTTGCGCAGCTAAAATGATCTGTTCAGCGTGAAAGGCAGTGGGCGAAGCAATAACTACTGCATCAATATCGGGGTCTTTTACAAGGTCACTAAATTGTTTATAAAACCGACTAACGCCTTTTTCCTCAACCCATACTTTGGCTTTTATGTTGGCTGGATAAACCCCTTTAATAGAAACCGGAAAGCCAAATTGCTGTACGTTTTGAAAGTGTATTTTTCCAATACGCCCCATGCCTGAGAGGCCAAACTGAAGTTTTTCCATTGTATTTGGTTGATTTCACAAAATAGTCATTTTTTATTCAATTTGAATGATATAATATTTAAACTCCAAATCGTTTTTTGTGAGAAATATTCTTTGGGGAGCATGTTTCGAATTGTATTTGTAATGCAATTCTTTGTTAATTTTACATTTTTGTAAAAAAGTTTACCGAATGAAAGCCTTTTGGGAAGCACGCTATGCTGAAAAAGAGTATGCTTATGGCACCACGCCAAACCTTTATTTCAAATCGATAATAGACACGCTTTCTCCGGGTAAGATTCTATTGGCTGCAGAAGGTGAAGGGCGCAACGCGGTTTATGCTGCTACAAAGGGTTGGGACGTGGTGGCCTATGATTGGAGTGAAAATGCTGCCTATAAGGCGCAACAATTGGCCAATCAACATCAGGTGCAAATAAATTATCTTTTAGCTTCTTTGCAAGATTTAAATCTTGTGCCCTATAGTTTTGATGTGCTAGGATTGATTTGCGTTCATTATCCCGAAACCGTGAGAGAAGTCAATCATCAAAAACTTAATCAGTTTTTAAAGCCCGATGGGCATGTCATTATGGAAGCTTTCAGTAAAAGCCATTTAGCTTTTTCAGAAAAGAACCCTGCAGTGGGCGGCCCCAAACAACTGTCACAACTGTACGACTTGGAAGTGGCTCAAGACTTTCACGATTGCTCACCCTTACACTTAGCAGCGCAACAAATCAGCTTAGCTGAAGGTGTTTATCATCAAGGTGAGGCCCATGTGATTCGGTATCACGGACTTAAAAAATAAATTTCATTGTGATTAAGATCTCTTAATTCAATCCTTCAATATTGGATTGGTGCATTTTAATGGGTGTTGTGTTTTCTATTATGGGTGCTTGTTGTATGCCTTTTATCACAACCTTGTTAAAATGGATATTTTTCACTGGAAATTCAACCCTACCTTTAATATTTAAGCCGTATTTTCCACCCTTTTGGGCAGTCACGTTTTCAAAATAAATATTCTTTATCTCTGGAAAATAGGTTCCTTCTTGGACTCCATAAATACCGTAAAAAGTATTGATTTTCAATACGGCTTCTTTGACTTGTCCCACGTTTAAATTTTTAACGTAAACGCCATCTACAAAACCGCCACGCAAGGTATTAGTTTTGATACGTATGGCACGGTCTAGGTTGGGGCTGTCCATTTGATTATCTAAAACAAATACTTGGCGCACGCCAGCTGAAATTTCGCTACCCATCACCACGCCACCATGTCCATCTTTCATTACGCAATTTTGTACCACTATATTTTCACTAGGAATATTTACTCTTCGGCCGTCTTCGTTGCGTCCTGATTTGATTGCAATACAGTCATCGCCAGTATCAAATAGCGAATTTTTGATCCATACATTTTGGGAATATTCGGGATCACAGCCATCGTTATTGGGCCCATGACTTACCAATTTTACTTGGTCTATAGTAATGTTTTTGGAACGAAACGGATGTAACAACCAAAAGGGTGCATTGGTAAAAGTGACTCCTGAAACCAAAATATTTTCACATTCAAAAGGTTCAAAAAAAGAGGGTCTAAGATGATGTCCTGCACCAAAAGTACGTTCTTCCACGGGGGTTTGGTTTTCATTAAAGTGGTGCAATCGCGGAATGTTTTGAGGGTCTCTTTGTTGGGGCATACCTTGCTTATAGCCATAAACATCCTTTCCGGCCCAAGGCCACCAATGGGTGGTGTTTGCTTGACCGTTGAAGGTACCACTCCCTGTAAGGGCTATGTTTTTGGCTTGATAAGCATAGATTAGGGGAGAGTAGTTCATGCACTCAATCCCTTCATAGGAGGTATGTACCATGGGAAGATAGGCCTTCGGATCGGTTTTAAACAACACTGTGGCTTCGGCTTCTAGATGCAAGTTGATGTTGCTTTTAAGATGGATGGGTCCAGTAAGATAATCACCTTTGGGTAAAACAACCGTTCCACCGCCAGCCTGATGGCAAGCTGAAATGGCATTGGCAAGGGCGTAAGAATCATCAGATTTGCCATCGCCAATAGCACCAAAATCTAGTACATTAAATTGTTGATCGGGAAATTTTGGAAGCACAATTTGATCGGTAATGGCCTTTGCTTGGGCATAAAAATCAGGAGATTGATTTGGGTTTGTTGTTGTGTTACAACGGGTGTGTAATAGCCCTGTAGCAGTCGCAACTACAAGCAAAATATATATTTTCATAATTTATTAGTTGTCGTAGAAGTTATATTAAATACATTTAAATTTTAGTTTATATCACGCCACTTTGACCATTGAATTCTAAGGCCACATCAATAAGAGCAAGATGTGAATATGCCTGAGGAAAATTACCTAACATACGTTTAGTTTTGAAATCGAGATCTTCACTAAACAAGCCCAAATGATTGCTATATCCCAACAATTGTTCAAAATATTTTTTAGCCTTTTTGGTCTCACCAATTTTAATTAAACAATGGATGAACCAAAAGGTACAAACGGTGAAAGATGAGGAAGGCAAGCCAAAATCATCTTTGTTTTTATAGCGATAAAGCAGGCCTTCGTAGGACAATTCTTTTTCAATGGCTTTAACGGTTTTAATAAAGCGATCTTCTTGAGGCGTCACGAAACCATATTGTTCCATGAGTAACACTGATGCATCCAGGTTTTTTGTGCCATAGGCTTGTGTGTAAGCTTGCACTTCTTCATTCCAAGCTTTAGAATGTATATCTTTTTTAATTTCCTCTGCCAGTGTTTTCCATTTCTTAGCCATCTCATTTTTATCCAATAAATAGGCAATCTTAATGGCCCGATCTACAGCCACCCAACACAACAGTTTTGAAAAGGTAAAGTGTTGGTCTTCTGATCGGAATTCCCAAATCCCTTTGTCAGGTTCTTGCCAATGATTTTTGACCACCCAAACAATACCTTTCACTATAGACCAAATTTCTTCTATGCGTTCAAAATCACTAGGAAATTGTTCCATTTCAGCGTGAATAGCATCCATTAATATGCCGTAAATATCATTTTGTTTTTGTGAATAGGCCGCATTTCCAATACGCACGGGGGTAGAATTTTCGTACCCGGAGAGGTGGTCAAGAATTTTTTCAGTAAGTAATTTTTCACCGTTAATGCCATACATTATTTGCAGCTTTTCATCTTTGTCTGGAATGAGTTCAACAATATAATTGATGAAGTTCTTTACAATGCGTTTGTGGCCCAGTTTAGAAATGACACGAATTACCATAGAGGCGTCTCTGATCCAGCAAAAGCGATAATCCCAATTGCGCACTTCTCCTATAGTTTCTGGCAAGGAGGTGGTCACAGCAGCCAACACGGCTCCAGTTTTGTCATAAGACATCAATTTAAGGGTCATGGCACTGCGTTGAATGGCCTCGTTGTAATATTTAAATCGAGGGGTTTTGGCACACCAATTTAACCAATATACTTTGGTGCGTTCTAAATCTAAAAGGCTATTAGATAAGGTAGGGGTTTTTAATTTTTCGTTGTAAGAAATGGTAAAAAAAAGCAGTTGGTCTAGTTTGAACCCTTTTTTTGTTCGCACTTTATCAAGCGGGGCATTGGTATAGAGAAATAAGCTGTCGTGTTTAGGGTTATTAACTTCACTCACCACCAAATTTTCTTTAAAATGATCAACTGTTTCACCTAAAGCATATTCTAGTTTTGGAGCATAATCTAACTCAATTTTTGGGTTTCCTTTTAGGGGTCTTATAAGACGAATCAATTCGGGTGGAGCATAAAAATCGTTCTTTTCATTGGGATAGCGTGGCATAAAATCGATCACTTCAAAGGCAGCCTCTTTACTTTCAAAGAGAGTTTTTAAAATACAGGTTTGATCCAAATAAAACTGTTTTCTGGAAAAAGCAATTTGAGAATAGATTCCAAAATGTCCGCCTTTATTTGAATCCAAAATTTTTGCAAAAACAGAAGGAGAATCAAATTGTGGCAAACAACACCAATCTATTGAAGAATCTTCATTAATTAGGGCGGCAGACTTACAATTCCCTATTATACCGTAATTAAGGTTTTGGTTATTTGTCATCAGTAAACTCAAATAAATAAATTTTGACTAAATTAAGGCCTTACCCCTAAATTAAAAACAGATGGCTAAAAATATTATTGTTTCCAATCGATTGCCCGTACAAACTCAAAAGGAGGATTCGGGATGGGTTTTCACTCCCACAAGTGGGGGTTTGGCCACTGGGATGAAGTCGGTTCATGAAGACGGAGATTCGTTATGGGTAGGATGGCCAGGAATTAGTGCTGACAAACTCCAAGAGACCGCCTCCGATCAGATAAGTAAGTCGCTTTTAAAAAAGGGGTATAAACCCGTGTTTTTGAGTGATGAAGAATTAGAAAATTTTTATTTTGGATTGTCTAACAAATGCTTATGGCCTCTATTTCATTATTTTGTAGAATATCATCAATTTGATGCCAAGCAATGGGATCATTATGTGGCCGTGAATCAAAAATTTGCCACAGCTGTAATTGAGAGTTTATCAGAAGGCGATAAAGTTTGGATACACGATTATCAATTGCTTCTCTGTCCGCAAATGATTAAATCTCTATGCCCAGACGTGACCATTGGTTTCTTTTTGCACATTCCTTTTCCTTCATTTGAAATTTTCCGCATTTTTCCCGAACGAGAAGCGCTTTTGCAGGGGCTTTTGGGGGCTGATTTAATTGGTTTTCATACCTATGATTACGAGCGACATTTTTTGAGTTCAGTGAAACGGATTTTGCGATTGGAGGTGAGTTTTAATGTTATTTATTATCAAGGACGAGAGATCACAGTAAATACTTTTCCGATGGGCATTGATTTTAAAAAATTTGAATTGGCGGCCCGTCAGAACATAACAAGTCCGGCCTCAAAAAGTTCTGAATTAAAGCGGCAAATTGAGGTTCATAAAACGGAAAATCAAGGAAAATTAATTTTATCCATAGACCGTTTGGATTACACCAAAGGAGTGGTCAATAGATTGCTCGCATTTGAGTTATTTTTAGATAGGTATCCGGCCTACCATGAACAGGTTCGTATGTTAATGTTGGCTGTACCGTCACGCTCTGAAGTGAATCAATACAAAAAGCTCAAGCGGTCAACTGATGAAGTGGTGGGTCGCATTAATGGCAAGTTTGCCACAGTCAACTGGACACCCATATGGTATTACTATCGCTCAATGGATTTTGAAAATTTGATTGACCTTTATGTGGCCGCCGATGTGGCCATGATCACTCCAGTGCGTGATGGGATGAATTTGGTGGCCAAAGAATATTTAGCTACTCGAATTGAAAATGATGGGGTGCTTATTTTAAGCGAACTTGCCGGGGCTGCTAAAGAATTGCCCCAAGCCCTTCAGGTGAATCCTTTTGATCGCAATCAACTGGCTGAAAGTATTAAAACAGCTCTAGAGATGCCCTTGGAAGAACAACAAGCTCGGAATAGAATTTCTAGAAAACGTATTGAACGTTATAATATTGAAAAATGGGCAGTAAGTTTTATGGAAGCACTCCAAAACGGCATGAATAAAAGTCAACGTCTTGAAGTGCAACCTATAAAGAAACCAGAATTGGAAGTTCTTCAGAAGGCTTTTAAGGTGGCAGAAAAAAAATTACTCTTGTTAGATTATGACGGCACCTTAGTGGGCTTTCATGATAATCCTTTAAAAGCGGTTCCGACATCAGAAACCCTTGTGTTGTTAGAAAGGTTATCAAATCAACCTAAAACGGATGTGGTTATTATTAGTGGTCGCCCACCTGATTTTTTAGCCCAACATTTTGCTCATTTAAATCTCATCTTAGTGGCAGAACACGGGCATATGGTAAAGCTCCCAAACCACCCTTGGGAAGAAAAAAAAGGAGCCAGCAAAGAGTGGATGCAACATCTTTTGCCTGTTCTTGAAACTTTTACCGATAACACCCCGGGAACCTTTATAGAATACAAAAAAAATGCACTTGTTTGGCACTATAGAAAAGCTGATCCAGAATTGGGTAATGCCCGTGCGGTGGAGTTAAAAACAGTTTTATCGAGTTTGTTGCCTAACGATTTAGCCTTGTTAGATGGCAATAAAGTTATTGAACTGGTAAGTGCCAATATTAATAAAGGTGCTGCCGCACTGGAATTGTACAATACCAAAAAATATGATTTTGTATTGGCTGCGGGAGATGATGTGACCGATGAAAATATGTTTTTAAATCTACCTAAGCGTAGTTACACTATTAAGATTGGCAGAAACAAGACAGCAGCCAGCTTTTATGTGGCACATACGGCAAAATTTTTAGAGCTATTAAGCCACTTTTGTTAACCCTAAGTGTTATTTAATAATGGCACCGTTGGGTGTGTCAAGCGAGTTTTATAAGCCAAGAAAAATAAATATTTTCTATATTTATAGTAAATATTTTTTGCTTGCTTAGTAAACCTTTTACACTTTTTGTATTGGTTTTAGTGTCTTATGTCTCTTGGGGACAATTAAGCAAGATTCACTATATCCCACCCATAACAGATAAAGGCGGAGATGGGGAAAAGCCCATGGAACAATATCTCTATATTTCTACCCCTTCTGCAGTAGATATTGATTATACAGTCACTCCCATAGGTTTTCCCGGAGCAATAAGAACGGGCACTTTAAACAGAACAAATCCCTACACATTTAATATTGGTACAGGGCGGGGTACACAATTTACAACGGGAAACGGAAATTCAAATAAAATCTTAAGAGATAAAGGATATATTATCCAAACGAGTGAACCTTCATATGTTTCGGTTCGATTTCGGGGAGCAACATCTCGAGCACAAGCAGGAGCTTTAGTAAGTAAAGGAGAAGCCGCCTTGGGGAGGTCTTTTCGAGCAGGAATGTTTACCAACACTTCAGCTAAGGCAAACAGTATGAATTTTGTTTCTGTGATGGCCACCGTTGACAACACCAATGTGACCTTTTCCGATTTAGAAGCAGGCATTCGCTTTAATAATATGAAAAGCAATGGAAGCCCAGGAACCCCGGGTGCCATTCCAGCAGCTTTTGCTAAAACCATTAACCTAAACAGAGGAGAGACCTACATCATTTCAGCCAACATAAGTCCAAATAATAATGCCTATAACGATGCTTTAATTGGGGCACTGATTCAATCTGATAAAGATATTGCGGTTACTGTGGGCTCTCTATGTGGGTCTAATCACAGTGGATCAACTGGGAGAGATTTTGGTTTAGATCAAATTGTACCAGAAGACAAGGTGGGGAGCAAATATATTTTTGTTCGCGGTAGTGGAATGGATGAAATTGAAAACATAGTTATTGTTGCCACAGAAGACAACACCGATATTTTTTTGAGAGATCAAATAGTAGCCATAGCCAATATAAACGCGGGTGAATATTATTTGATTGAAGGAACAGAATATGACGCTAATAATACGCTTTATGTGAACACTTCAAAAAATGTTTATGCTTATCAAGGAATTGGTGGTGCTAATAGTTCAGCTAATCAAGGGATGTTTTTTGTCCCACCTTTGTCCTGCTCTATAACTGGAAAATTAGATAATATTCCTGACATTAGGGATATAGCGAATACTACTTACAATGGTAATGCTTTTGTAGTAACGAATAATGGAGCCACGCTTTTAACCTCAGACCAAGACAATAATCAAGTTCCATTAACGGGTCCTTTTAATGGGGGCGTAACAGTCACTTCAAGAGCTGTTACGGGAGCTGATTATACGGCTTATGTGTTTACAAATTTAGATGGTAATGTGTCTTTTGAATCGGATGAAGAATTATATGTTTCTTATTGGAACACTAATTCTGCAGCCACTTCTGGTGGCTTTTATGCTGGTTTTAATAGTGGACCAAAACTAGAATTGGAAAAGCCAAATATAGCAGGTGATTTGTGTTTACCTAATGTAACTATAAATGCAAATGGAGTGCTGAGCCTCGATAGTTTTTCTTGGTGGTATGATGATTTGTCGGGTGCCGGATATGTAAATTTAAATGATGACACCAATCCCTACACACCGTTAAACCCGGGTCGATATAAACTAAAAGGACAATTGCAATGTGGTGTCAACCCCATTGAATATTTTGAATCCAATGTGGTTACAGTTTCTAATTGTCCCGCCGATTTTGATGGCGATGGTATTAATGATAATATTGACCTGGACATTGATAATGACGGCATATTTAATTCCTTAGAATCTGATGGGCAAGTGTTGCTTAACTTGGTTGATTTCGCCAACCCATTCATGACGTTTGATGACTTATCCACTAGCGGTTCTCCTACCCTTTTGGCCTCAACCTCAGGGGCCTCTACTATGGTTGGAGCCGTTACGGGAGAGATAAAATCTACTGTGACGGCAGGAGAAACTAGCAACACCATCACGTTTGATTTTAATGCTGATGTCAATGTTGTTTTTACGCCCTCCCTAGCGGCTTCCAAAACCATAATTACCAATGAATATTTTTCTATTAGAAGTCTCAATAAAGAAGAATCGTTTACATTGCTTGACCCCGATGGGCAGTATCTTGTTGACACCAATTTTGATGGCATTTTTGAATCGGGTATAACTGCCTTTAGTGCCAATCAAATCTTGTTTAAGTACAATAGCACGCCTTCAGGAAACACTCCAGGGCGGTTTTTTTTAGAAAAAACGGAGGTGATTG
>JBMYZB010000017.1:0-19070 GCA_049609945.1 Flavobacteriaceae bacterium | reverse complement strand
TTTCTTCATTTTTTCGAACTGTCAATAATTTATTAAATTTAAATGTTTTCTTTACTTTTAAGACTATGCAACAGGGCAACATATTTTTAATAGGCCTACTTTTCGGAATAGGTTTCGTTTCCTGTAAAAAAGACATTGCTCCAAAAAAAACCCTCGTAAAACCCAATGTGTTGTTTATTATTGCAGACGACTTAAACTGCGATTTAGAGACCTACGGACATCCCTGGGTACAAAGTCCTCATCTAAACCAATTGGCAGAAGCTGGCACGGTGTTTGAAAATGCCCATTGCCAATATCCATTATGCGGGCCTTCACGTGCTTCTTTAATGACCGGGTTATATGCAGAACAAACTAAGCTTACACAAAATCGAATTTATTTACGACAAACCATTCCAAGTGTAGTCACCATAGGCCAACAATTTAGAGAAGCTGGATATCATTCTGTGCGCGTTGGAAAAATATATCACTACGATAATCCTGGCTCAATTGGCACATCAAGTTTTGATGATGTATATACTTGGGATTATGTCTATAATCCATATGGCCGAGATAAGGAAGAAGAATATAAAATTGAAGGCGTAGTAAAGAACTGGGCCGGGGGTGATCTGAGCTGGTATGCCAGTGAAGCTACCGATGCCGAACTTACAGATGGTATAGGTGCCCAGTATGCCGCAGATCAGTTGAAAAAATTTGCTCAAAATGGTGAAAATTTTTTTCTTGCTGTAGGGTTATACCGCCCTCATGTGCCTTTTGTGGCACCCAAAAAATATTTTGATTTATATCCTAAAGATTCACTAAAAGTGCCTCCTTCTGATGATGCTTATTTGGAAACCCTTCCCAAAAAAGCAGCGCAAACCCTCCGGGCCAAAAAAAACCAAGTTGATCTAGACCCTGAGATTGCCAAAATAGTGCTTCAAGCCTACTACGCCAGCAACTCCTTTGTTGATGCGCAAGTAGGAACCCTATTAAAGGCACTAAAGACCACAGGTTTAGATGAAAATACCATAGTAATATTTACCTCTGACCATGGCTATCATATGGGAGAACATGGGCACTATCAAAAGCGTACCTTGTTTGACAATGGCACTCGGGTACCCTTGATTTTGGCTGGCCCCGGTGTTCCAAAAAATTACCGCAATAACACTCCCGTAGAACTTATCGATCTCTATCCCACCCTGATGGCATTGACCCAAAATGAAACGCCTTCTTTTGTACAAGGGCAAAGTTTAGTGCCCCTTTTTGATCCAAATACAGAGGCATCCTATCAAAGTGTGGGTGCCCTAACTCAGCTTTATGATGGATTTAGCCTTAAAACTCCATACCATCGTATCACTCGATGGCCAGAAGGCAACGGTTTTGCCTATGAACTTTATGATTTAGCAAAAGACCCTAAAGAAATGAACAACCTAGCCCAAAAACCGCAATACGAAGCCCTTTTAGACTCCCTTAAAGGGCATTTGGAAGCGAAAATTACTTTTGCACAACAAAAACCAGCAGGTCTCGGACTTCAAATTGAGGGTGTTAGAGCCATGAGAAAGCCCAAAATGACGCGCTTTTTAACCCCAAAAAACGGACAAGAGTAGTGCCCCCTAACTATTCAAAAATATTTTTAATCTTTTATTAATAGGGATACCACCAATAGGATTAGTCCTGCACCAAAAACCCATTCGCTATGCTCTAAAAGGAACTCAAAAAGGGTTAAGGTGATGCCCAATCCGATGAGTGAAAAACCAATGTAGCGTGTAAATTGTTTCATCGTAATTTGGTTATAAGATATAAGACAAGAGACAAAAAAACACTTATTATTAGCGAACTCCCCAAGGGAAAATAAAATTTGGTTTGCCCTTTTTCAATTTTAAAATCGAGGGGGTTTTGGTAAGAAATCCCTAATTTTTCTAATGCATAAAGAACCATACCAACTACAAAGATTGTTCCGCCAATAAAAAGCAATGTTTTTCCCATTTTTTTGGATTACTCAGCAAAAGTAGTGTGTTTTTGAAAATTTGGATGAAAATATTTATTCAATTACAAGCTATATTAAGCTCCTCTTGTGTTTGATTGGTGGGGAGAAAAAGACGTTGGTTTATTAATTTTCCATCTTCAAAATGTTTTTCAATCAGATTGCCATTTTCATCTTCAGAGAAAGAAATGGTTTCATCAAAATCTTCTCCTTGTTCAACCCTACTGTATGTAAATTGCTCAAGGGTATTTTCTAAAATCTGAATCTTAGCGTATAGAATAATGCCCACTAAAATGTAGTTTCCTTCCTTATAAATGCTACAATAATTTTCATCACTTCCTTTTAAATCAAATTGATAAGACAAAAAATAGTTATTATCTGTTAAGGGGTTTGAAATTGTAAATACACTTCTTTATTTTCGTCTGAAGTTGAATTTACCCACATCTTTTGATGGTGCTTTTGTAAAAAAGAGGATACTATTATGTCTTCTGATTGCAAGCCACTATTTGCTTGGTTCTCTGAAGAGCACGCTATCAAAAAGAATGGGATTAAAAGCAACCAATAGGGTTTTGTCATGGTATAAAAATAAGGTGCTTTTAGTTAAGCTTTTTGTAATAAAAAGGCTTTATTTTAAACTTTGTGAATATTCTAAATCCTGAATACGGCTATATAAAAAAGACCACCATCCAATATGCTGAAAGGAGACTTGTTGTTAGAAAATTGTTTAATTCAAAACAGAGACGAAGGTGGGGCGAAACACCCTTTGTAATTAATAGGATTAATATAAAAAAAGTTCTCGGGATTGGATCAATAAAAGTAAACTGCCTAAACGCACTCTTTTTACTAACTCAATCACATTTAAACCTATTGAAAAACAGAAAACCATGGGCTGAGTTAGTGGTTTTCATTTTTTGATTTGATCCTATTTGGCTGCAATATTTTATTCCTCAAACAGAATTTTTAATATTGTTAAAATTTAGATCGTGATTTTCATTTAAGTTATCTCTTGGGACCTGAAATATTTTTTGCTTTTCTTGCTTTCTTAGGTGTCATTTTTTGGTTTATCGTAAGGGGACTGTTACGTATCGTGATTTTTATACTTCACCTTGTTTATATTCCCTACACAAATCTAAATAACTATATACGAGTTAAATTTTGGGGGCTCCAAAAAAAAGAGATCAACACTAATATTTTTAAAAAGTCCTTTTGGTAAAGTGTTTATTTATCCACTTTACGGTTAATTTCTATAATCTAGTGCTGGCGATCGATCTCTCAATAAAGGGGTGTATTTAAAATCTTCTCCTCGAATTTCTAAAAACTCTTTTTTAATGGCTGCTACCCATTGGGGCTCATCAAACAATTGCATGCCCGTAAGGGTTAAAACTTTTGCAGCAGTCATCAATCCTTTGGAGCCTAAACTGGTGCCTCCTGCAGCCACGGCTTGCCAACTGTGAGCTGGTGTGCCCGGCACCCAAGTGGCACCTCGTAATCCTGCTGTAGGAACCGTATAACTAACATCCCCCACATCTGTTGAACCACCTGCTTTAGCATTTACATTATAGGGAGCAACGCCTTTAATGTAGTCCATTTGTAGTTCTTTGCCTAGAGTAGCTGCAATTTGCTTTGCCCCACCAATATCCGGAAGGCATTGCTTATGTCTTGGTCAACGGAGCCATTGCTGTAGATAATTTCATCTTTAAAGGTATTAAATCCGGAAAGATTTTACGTAAAAAATTCTAACCCCCACCTAATGTTTCTCGTTACAATATTAGTTTAGATCGAAATAAAAAAGGGTAACTAAACGCTACCCTTTTTTAGTGGAGAAGAGCGGACTCGAACCGCCGACCTCTTGACTGCCAGTCAAGCGCTCTAGCCAGCTGAGCTACATCCCCAAAACAGTTTGCTAAACTAAACATTTTTTTTATGTTGTCAACCCCTTTACTAGCGGTAATTTCAAACCAATGTCAGTCAAGCATCCTACTAAAAAAGCAATTATACATTCAAGAACGTATTACATTTGAGTGTACGAAAATCTGCACTTTTTAGCAGGTATTTGGCGTGCTTTTTTACTCGAATTTCATTCGAAACTTTGTTTCTCGTAGCTCTGCTTTATTGAACTCTGGGAGGATAATGCCTTAAAGGAATAATCTATCTAAAGTCTATTCTTGGCATTTTTTCCAACTGGCATTTGATTATATATCTTTATATCAAATATTATAATTAATGAAAAAATTAGATTCTTTAGTTATTGGAGCAACAGGTGCTACTGGTCAAGAGATAGTTTCTCAATTATTGGAAGATAATAGTTTTAATTCGATTTCAATTTTCGTAAGAAAAAACCCAAACATAACCCACAGTAAGCTTAAGACTTATGTTATTGATTTTTCTAAGGTGGAGGATTTTAGAGATTTAGTAAAGGGAGACGTGCTTTTCTCTTGTCTTGGAACTACGCTCCGTGATGCAGGAAGTAAGGATAAACAATATTTGGTAGACTATACCTATCAATATGAATTTGCCAAAATAGCGTCTGAAAATGAAGTTCCTAACTATTCTCTTGTCTCCTCTGCTGGAGCTAACGAAAACGCACTCTTTTTCTATCCTAAAATAAAAGGTAAGCTTGAAGAGTCTATAAAGAAATTGCCTTTTAAAACAATTCAAATATTCCAACCTCCAACATTGATTAGGCAAAAAAACCTTATGAGAACAAGTGAAAAAATTGGAATTAAAATGTTCGGCATCTTAAATTATTTCGGAATACTAAAATCTCAAAAACCATTGCCTGTTTCGATTCTTGCTAAGGTTGTGGTTGAGCATTTAAAAATGAAGCAGAAAGAGAAGGTTAAAACTATTAAAACCTTCCATTGATATGTATTCTAAAGAAGATTTTGAATCAGAATTAGAAAGCCGTTTGAATGAATTTTACCATCAAAAAATAGTCCTTCCTAAATTTTAAATTTTTATATTAGTAGAAATAACCAAAATCAATTCAATTGAAAATTTCTTTTTCACTTTTAGCATTAACTTTTTTATCATTGGTTGTGATTTATAGCTGTTCAACAGATGAAGAAGACACCCCTGATCCAATAGTTCAAACACCTCAGCCTGAACCTGAGCCTCAAGAAGAGACAGAACAGTTTACACTAACTGTATCAGCAGCAGAGGGAGGATCAGTATCAACTGAGGGTGGAACTTATGATGAAGGCACTGAAGTAACAATTACAGCAACCGCCAATGAAGGATATCGATTCACTGGATGGGAAGGAAATAGCTCAACGAGTGAAAGTTTGACAGTAACCATTAATTCTAATCAAGCCTATCAGGCTCTTTTTGAAATTATTCCAGTTAATTCTTTTTACAGTAAAGGGGATATTGTTCAAATTAACCCAGTGATTTTCTTTGATAGATCTTTAACTATTAATGGTATTAAAATTATTGTTGCTGGTGAAATTGGAGGCCAACAAGCAGTTCCCGATCAATGGATTTATAAAACAGCTCGTGTATTTGAATTGCTAATGGATAAAAACGGAGAAGGAATTGATACTACTTCACAATTAAATATGATTAAAACACTTTTAGGCGAAACAGGATGGCATAAAAACTATCCAACAGGTCAACGTGTTGCATATGGTGGAGGGAATGAATATTCACCAAGTTTTTTGACTGATGAAGGAATACAATATTACGGATTAGATGAAGTATTTGACTCAATGGCTTTAGATGATATGGTTTGGTATAAAAATGTTGATAGTCAATTTAAAGGAGATGATGATATTACTGAAATATTAGAACATACCCTTCATACTTTACATCGCTTTGGAGTAAGAGGAGGAGTTGACGGCTCAACTGATGCACTTAACATTGAAGCAGAAGAAGAAGATATAAGCAATACAGAAATATTTCTAGCTATGAAGGAGGCTTATGAAAACGGAGTATTCAACATTGATGGGTATGGTGGGAACATTAATAACAGAGATGCTTGGCCTGTAATACTTAAAGAGTATCAGTACCTATTAACATTTGGAATGTGGGAGTTTAGTGAGTTTTGGGAAGGGGGTAGTCTCTCTCCAGAATGGAATGATAACGCTAGAACTCCAGAGGGTATCCTAGCAAATAATCCACTAGGATATGAATTGTATAATAACTATTTTGCTCCTGCTCTTTCAAAGCCAAGTAAAGAAACTTTAAGAAGTATTTTTCAGGATAACGACGAAGGAGAACATGGTTATATTCCTGATAACTAAATCATCGGTATAGGCTCTTAAATAAGTTAAAGACTTCTGTGTATATTGTAACTTATTAACCATAAAGTAATTAAGATTAGAAAACTATTCCTAATTGCTACATTATCATTTGTTGTTTATTCATGTAACAAAAATGCTTACATCCTGATATTGAATAGCACATACCAGTATAGGGTTGGGGGGTATTGAAAAAGTAAAAGCAGCAATAGGGGGGGCATTGGTTCCTCTGCTGAAAGGAGGTATAAAGTTTACTAAAAAAAACCTCCTTTAATACCGTTTGCTAATCGAAATGCTTTTTGATTACGTTTTATGGTTTTCCTTGACTACTCCTTCATTAATAAGAAAGAGTCGGATATACTCCGACCCTACTTACTAATCCAACATCAAATGAAAAAAAGTGGATTTTCGCATTTGGAAAATAATTTTAGAGAAAGGTTTAATGGGAACTAAAAGCGATGTTTTTTTTTAACTTACATTTAACCCTAAAGCTCATTAATTTGTTGAAATGAATCGCTTTTTCTTTTTTAGTTTTTTGGTATTCCAACTGCTCTTTAAAGGAGTCTCCCTTAGAGCACAAGATGGCTATTTACTTATTGAACAATATCGCGAGGGTCCAGCCTTGACTAATGCCTACTCCCCATGGGAAATCTCTTTGGTGGGTTTGAGTTCTTATTGGATTCCCAAAAATAAAAACCTAAAACCCAAACTAAATTATTTACCTAAACTACGTTTGCTTTATCGTCCGGTTCGGTCAATGGCTTTTACAACCGGTTTTGAATATCTTCCTTTGCACTATACATACACCCAAAACCAAATCACCTATTTTGATCGGTTGGTCTATTTTTCTATTCCCCTAGGCATTCGCCTTTTTCCCTATGAACGGCTGCATCTTGGCCTGGCTTTTCATTATAATTTGTATCAAAGAGGTAATACACTTTGGCCACCAAAAGAAAAAACGCAAACAACCCCAATTACTCCCGGAAATTTATCAAATAGCCTTGGCTTTTGCACAAACGTTGATTACAAGATTTGGAAAAAATGGCGTGTAGAAGCGCAATTTAGATTTACTAAAAAAAGAGATAATTTACTGTCTAAACAAACCAATAGTTATGTGGGGTGGCTCCTAGGAATAAGCCATCCTTTATTTCAATCTAAGCCAAATTACTAGTTCTTTTTCTTTAAGATAATTTCTATCACTCCGTGTTGTGCTTCTTTTCCATATTTAGCTCTGGCAAAGCTGTCTTTTAAGACCGTAACGCTTTCAATATTTTCTGGCTTTAGGGCATCAACAAAAAAAGTTTTTGGCATTTTTTGACCCTCTACGAAAATAAGAGGCTTTTTATTCTCACTACCCATCAACGTATCAACTGAACTCACTTTAGATTTAGCATCTTCATACCAAACCCCCTTCGGACTGTGGTCTTCTTTAAAATAAAAAATGTCAGCCTGGTGGCTCCCAAAATCAACCTGCTCTCCAGAACGAACTGGCTTGAGGCCTTGCTCTGGTTTTTTGGCTTGAATTGGCTTGGGTGTCTCATTTACTTTGATGGTGAAACATCCTTGAAGAAAAAGTAGGCTTAAAAAAAGTAGTATAGGTTTTATGATAAAAGATTTCTACTAAAATAGTCTAGTTAAAGTAATATTTAAATATTGATGTCGCGAAAATTTTTGGGTTTTCACATCTCTAGAGGCATTATTGTAAAACACCGCAAAACGCCAAGGTCTTTGTTGAAAGAGAAAACCTCCCTCCCATTCTTGCTTTAAAGGAACCGCCTCAACCTTCATTGTAGCGTTACTTCTAAATAAACTGCCCTCCACAGCATAGTCATGCCATCGATATTCGCTTTGAATTCCCATGTAGAAGGCTATTCCTTTTTTGAGGTTTTCCAACCGATGCCCAAAGAAGGGCAACCCCTCAAAATTACTCCATTGTAAACCCAAACGAGTTAGCAATGAACTTCGGTAAGTTCCCCATTGTCCTCGACCCAAAAAAACGGCATCTAGTTGCTTTAGTATCGAAAATGCTTTATAAGAAGTAATGAAAAAATTTACATGAAACGCTTGCTCTTGAGTTGCTGCCCATGAAAGGGGAGGCAAACCCAACACTATTTTATGATAGGCATTTTGAACTGGCTTTGCTAAACTGGCTGTTTCTCCTGTGGTGCCCCCCTGAAAACCATAGCCATAGCCGCGTTTAGGATGTTGAAAAACCTCCTTTGTAAACCCTAAAAACAGCCATCCGTTATAGGGATAGTCAATTTTATCTAATTGTTGTGTTAAGCGCAAATGGGGCGTAGTGATTTCTTGCCCTAATGTCCAGTGCTGAGTTTTAAAACGATTAAGACTATCTCCCTTTTGCTTGTAGCCATATTCTAAAAATATACCGCTGGAATAATAACGATCTGTTCCGAAATAAAGATCATTATCAACGTTTATCCCCACGTAAGATTGAGCAAATGATGTATATTTTATGAATATAGTTAATAATAAAATAATTTTCTTTTGCTTCATTCTTCCCTCATCTTCTAGGCTTTGTTTTTCAGCACTAAGAGGGGAATTTTACAATAAAAGTCTTTTTTGTATATCACGTTGGATTCCAAAAGTTTTTCAAAAAAACCACGTTCTCGTTTAAAAACCACTAACAAATCGGGTTTAACCGATTGAAAGTGCTCTAAAACCCCTTGATATACCGTCGCATTTTCTGTATAGGTTAACTTTTTGGAACGGGATAAAATAGTGTCATCAAGGGGGTGATTTTGTTTGGAAAACCCAGGCACTTTTACCAATAAAAGGTTCAAGGCAGTGTTAAATACTTCTTGTATATGAAGCAAAGGGTTTAAAATTTGAGCATTTTTAACTTCACCCGATTTGAAAGCCAATAACATTATTTGAGGGGGGGCAAAAGATTGTCCAATGGGAGCTACCCAGACCGGCACATCCGTTCGTTTAATGATACTTCCGGCGGTAGAACCCAAAAAGATAGTTTCATCTACATCATTGCTATACGGTGGAATCACAATTAAATCTAAGCCTATTTCACGATCTAATTTTTTTATTGTACCTAATAAATCAGCATTGCTTTTTACCATTTGCACTGCCTTTGTGGCGGGCATCATCTGTTGAATCATTTCCTGAATTCGCGATTGGTTTTCTTCTTCCATACGCGCTTTGAAATTTGAGATTTGATTGGGGTTTGCTTGCAGTGGATAAGCATCTACAACAAATACCATACTGTTTAGCTCGTTTGCCAAATCAAGCGCATATTGAAGCGTTTCTTTTGCATATTGAGATACCCCTATAGGTACTAAAATATTTTGCATGATCAAATTTTTACAAAAATACTAAGTCCGCTCATATCAAAAGAGATAAATTTAAATTCTTATTGGCTATAATAAATAAAATTTTTCAAGCGCAGGAGTTTGTTTACTTTTACAAGCATGAAAAAAGGGATTACAATAACCGTTAAAGAAGCTATTGGATACTTACATTTCAACAATGTAGAACAAGGCAATGCCCTCTCTCGCTCTATGATGTCTTCTTTTGCGAAAGCCCTCAACTCCTTGGAACAAAACCAAAGCGTTCGTGTGGTGGTAATTCAAAGTGAAGGTGAAGGTGCTTTTTGTGCAGGGGCTTCTTTAAAAGAACTCTTGGCCATATCTACCGAGAATGAAGCCATTCATTTTTTCTCGGGTTTTGCCGAAATTCTTTCCCAAATGCAGCAAATGTCCAAATTCATTTTGGGAAGCGTTCATGGCAAAGTGGTGGGAGGTGGTTTGGGTTTGGTGGCCGGTTGTGATTATGTGATTGCTCACCAAAACGCAGCCATAAAATTGTCTGAACTTGCAATTGGCATTGGTCCTTATGTAATTGCTCCTGCTGTGACTAGGAAAATTGGTGCCACAGCTTTTGAAGAATTATCCTTAGCGGCACAACAATGGCGACAGGCAAAATGGAGCCAACAAAAAGGATTGTATGCTGAACTTGTAACAGACCTTACTTCCTTGCAGCAGGCTATTCAAGAAAGAGCAAGTCAATTTGCACAATATCCGCCGGAAGCCGTTAAAACACTTCGCGCCTGGCATTGGAAAAATACAGCACATTGGTCTAAAGAACTCTTCGAAAATGCTGCCATTACTGGACGCCTTGCTCTTGAAGAAGCAACCCAAAATAAACTAAAGCAATTTTTTATCAAATGAGTGCTAAAATTCGTATAACTAAGCAATTCAAGTTTGAAACAGGACATGCTCTTTATGGGTACGATGGCCTTTGTAAAAATGTGCATGGGCACAGTTATGAGTTAGAGGTTAGTGTGTTGGGCTCCCCTATTGCCGATTCTTCCCATACAAAATATGGAATGCTAATTGATTTTGGTGACTTAAAAAAAATCGTTAATGAACTCATTGTAAATCCATTGGATCATGCCACCGTTTTAAATTGTAATTCTCCACATAAAGTATTGGCAGATACTATGGCGGCTCAAGGTCATAAAATTTACCGTGTCACCTATCAGCCCACTTGCGAAATGATGATTGTTGATTTTGCAGAACAACTTAAAGCAAATCTGCCATCGCATCTTAGTTTGCATCACCTAAAACTTCGAGAAACAGCTACCGCTTTTGCAGAATGGTATGCTTCAGACCAAGAATAGATGTTGATTGTTTTTATTTAAAAACCAAAGGCATCTAAGTCTTCTTCCTGACTATCACTACCCAAGGATTGCGACTTCATCATCAATTCGCAGTCTAAAGGAATACTCACCTCTTCCGGCACGGCAAAGGCTTCATTAGATACGCCTAAAGCTGGATTGGCATAAAGGCCTTTCATATAATTGGCCCAAATGGGTAACGCCATTGTGGCTCCTTGTCCATAGCCAATATTGTCGAAATGTACTGAGCGGTCTTCTCCACCCACCCAAACTCCAGTGGCCAAATTGGGAACCATGCCCATAAACCATCCATCACTTTGGTTTTGGGTTGTTCCAGTTTTTCCCGCAATTGCATTTTCAAAATTATAGGGATATCCGGTTACTGCCCTTTGATAAATGGGGTTGGTTTCTTCCAGCCCACTGTGACGCAGCCTAACACCTGAACCGTGTTGAGTCACCCCTTCTAACAAATTTAGGGTCACATAAGCCACTTCTTCGCTCAAAACATCGGTAGTTTCTGGAACCACTTCAAAGAGAACCAAACCGTTTTTATCTTCAATGCGAGTTATTACAACAGGTTTCACATAAATCCCTTTGTTTGCAAAAGTGCTGTAGGCACCTACCATTTCAAAAAGGCTAATGTCGGGCGTACCCAATGCAATGGAAGGAACTGCAGGGATACTTGACGTGATGCCCATTTTTCGGGTGAGAGAAATAACGGGTCGAGGGCCCACCTGATCCATTAAACGGGCACTCACAGTATTGATTGAATTGGCAAGCGCATTTTTTAGGGTACGAATTTGACCATAACGATCTCCTGAATTTTTTGGACACCAAGCATTCATATTGCCATGTTTCATAGGAGCAATACAATATAATGCATCAGGCAATTCATCACAAGGAGATAATTTTAGCTGATCGATAGCCGTAGCATAAAGAAATGGTTTAAAGGTGGAACCAATTTGTCGACGCCCTTGTTTAACCTGATCATATTGGAAATGCTTATAATTAAATCCACCTACCCACGCTTTCACATGGCCGGTTTGGGGCTCCAAAGACATCAATGAGGCCCGAAGAAAATGTTTGTAATACCGGATGGAATCTATTGGAGACATTAAAGTGTCTATTTCCCCTTTCCAACTAAAGATTTCCATAGGTGTTTTTTCATAAAAACTTTCTAAAATAGCATCTTCTTCTACCCCTCTGTTGCGCATTTTTCGCCAGCGTTCAGATCGATATGCAGCTCGCTTTAACAGGGTGTCTATTTCACCCTCACGCAATTCCAAAAAGGGTGCTGTTGGATTTGTTTTTGAATTGTTTTGAATAAAAAATTCTCTTTGCAGATTTTTCATGTGCTCATTCATAGCTTGCTCTGCCAACGCTTGAAAACGAGAATCTACGGTGGTGTAAATTTTTAAACCATCTCGATACAAATCATATTTAGAGCCATCAGGTTTTGGGTTTTCTTTCAACCATTGCATCATAAATTCTTGCAAAAAAGCTCTAAAATATGTGGCTAGCCCTTCTCGATGCGACTGAGGGGTAAAATCTATCTCAAGCGGCAATTGTTTTAATGAGTCTAACGTTTGTACATCAATGAGTTCATTGCGATGCATTTGTTGAAAAACAATATTCCGTCGGGTTTTTGTTAATCCAGCTCTGCGAACGGGATTGTATAAAGAAGAGTTTTTCAACATGCCCACCAAAGTGGCGCATTCTTGAATGTTAAGTTCGTGTGGTTTTTTGTTAAAATAAATTCGAGCTGCTGATTCTATCCCATCCGCTTGATAATTAAAATCATATATGTTTAAATACATCGTTAGGATTTCTTTTTTGGTGTATCTACTTTCCAAACGTACCGCCAAAACCCACTCTTTAATCTTTTGTACAAGACGATAAAAGGTATTGCTGGCATGTGCTCCCACAAAAAGTTGCCTAGCCAATTGTTGAGTAATGGTGCTGGCACCTCCTCTTGATCCCAAATAAATAAAGGCTCGTAACACTCCTTTAAAATCAATTCCAGAGTGTTCAAAAAAGCGTTCGTCTTCAGTGGCTATTAACGCTTCAACTAGCTCTTTAGGTAGTGTTTCGTAGGCAAGAGGAGTTCGGTTTTCATTATAAAAAAATTTCCCTAACACTGCTCCATCTGCGGCCACAATTTGTGTTGCCAAATTGGTTTTGGGGTTTTCCAATTGTTGTAAATCTGGCATGGGGCCTAAAAGTCCTTGAGCTGCTGCACCAAAAATTAAAGCCACTAACAAGATTGCTCCGACAAATAAGCTCCAAAAAAGGCGCACCCAAATTGTAAATGAGTTTTTCTTTTTTTTAAGTGCTTTATTATTTGTCATTTATTCTCTTTGTTTTGAGGAGCAAGGCCAAGACCAACATTCACTATCCCAGTCAAAACGGGTACTCCTTGGGTCTGACCAAAAGTACGCATGGCGTGTTCCAATTCGATAGTTACGGGGCCTTTAGTTTCAATTTGTATGCTTTCTTTCCACCACAATACACTTTCTTTCACCTCTCCGAAACCTTTACCAAGCCAATTGCCTTGGGGAGTGGCCATAGCATATTCTAAAGTATCTGCAAAATATGTTTGTGTAGTGTCTTTTAAACGAGCGATTAAAAAAATATTGCTATAGGCATAAGCATCAGTATTGCGCAAATGGAAATAGAGATGGTGGGGGCTGTGCAACGCTGTTTCCTCAAGATTGAAAGTCAGAATTTCCGTACTATTCCACGAACCATTCAATGTTTTATATTCGATGGGATAGGGACTAGTGGCGCAACCACCCAAGAAAATAGCAAGCCAAACAAGTTGTTTATGCATTGTTTCTTTTTTTTCTTCTGTTGTTTTTACGTCGGTAGGTGCTTCTTTTGTTTTTATTTTTTAAGGTGTCAAAGCGTGTAATACTATCTTGCCCAAGGGTGTTTTCAAAGGGAGCTTGTCTGCTTTCCTCCGAAGTCTCATTCACAAAGTCTTCTAAACTAGCTACAGGAACTTTAGCTTTGTTTTTTTCTATGATCTGGAGCACGTCATCCAAAGCAATTTTGTGCCAAGTCATCCAATCATCTTTATAGCTATACCAAATTAATTCTTTAAAGATATCTAGTTTTTGAAATATGGCAACGCCCTTTTCAGTGTACAATTTCACTTCTGGTTTTGGGAACTTTTTAAGTGCACTTCGATAGGCATCTAATTCATAATTTAAGCAGCATTTCAATTTTCCGCACTGTCCGGCAAGCTTTGTAGGATTTAATGAGAGTTGCTGATAACGTGCCGCACCGGTGGAAACTGACCTGTAATCTGTTAACCAAGTTGAACAGCACAATTCACGACCACAAGAACCTATGCCCCCTAAACGAGATGCTTCTTCACGTAAACCAATTTGTCGCATTTCAATACGGATAGAAAAAGCTTGAGCCAAATCTTTGATCAGTTGTCTAAAGTCAACTCTATTTTCTGCTGTATAATAGAAAGTTGCTTTTTTTCCATCACCTTGAAATTCCACATCAGAAAGCTTCATGGCTAATGAAAGGCGCAAAGCAATTTCACGAGCTTGTTTCTGGACAACAGTTTCTTTAGCTCTAGCCTCTTTCCAAATTTCCAATTCCTTTTCGTTGGCAATTCGTAATATTTTTGCAAGAGTCTCGGGGTCAGAATCCCTTTTTTTTCGTTTCATTTGGAGGCTCACTAATGGACCTGTTAAAGTAACCATACCAACGTCATAGCCATGGTCTTCTTCAGTAATAACCATTGTACCCACAGAGGGTTGCAACCCTTCTTCTATGTGATAAAAAGCCTTTCGACTATTTTTAAAGCGAACCTCAGCATAGGGTTGAGGGGTTTGGCCTGCTGGTAGTTGCATGTTGGCTAACCAATCAAAAACAGTAAGTTTATTACAGCCGTCACTACCACAGGTGCCATTGTTTTTGCAGCCTCTTGGAGTTCCATTTGATGATGTACATTGACTACAGCTCATAAATTCTTTGTAATGGGCATAAAGATACGTGTAAATCAAACAACCACCGTCTGGTCTTTTCTTAAATTAGTGTTTAAATTTTAAGCCCGAAGAGCGCCCTTTTTTAAAAATTTTGTTGCTGTTGTGGGTGCCCTTGCGCAACGCTTTTTGCTCTTCTTCCGGCAAGTGGATCACCCTCTGACAGGCTTCAGAGCAACATTCTTCTTTTTCTTCTTGGCATAAAGCACATTGTATAAACAGCAAATGGCAAGCCTCATTGGCACAATTCACATGGGTATCGCATGGGGCACCACATTGATGACAATGAGCAATGATATCCTCAGAAATTTGTTCAGCACGGCGCTCATCAAACACAAAATTTTTGCCTATAAATTTATTTTCAAGCCCTTTTTCGCGCACTTGACGAGTGTATTCTATAATGCCACCCTCCAATTGAAAAACGTTTTGAAAACCTTTGTGTTTAAAATAAGCACTGGCTTTTTCACATCGGATTCCTCCGGTACAATACATCAATAAATTTTTGTCCTCTTTGTGTGTACTTAACTCTTCTTCAATGATGGGTAAGGAAGCTCTAAAAGTGTCCACATCTGGGGTTACTGCTCCATCAAAATGACCAATTTCACTTTCATAATGATTGCGCATATCCACACAAACGGTATTGGGATCTGCTAAAAGACTATTGAATTTTTCAGCATCTACATGTTGCCCTTTTTGGGTCACATCAAAACTTTGATCGTTTAAGCCATCGGCCACAATTTTATGTCGCACTTTAATTTTTAACTTTAAAAATGACTTGTTATCTTGTTCAATAGCAATGTTTAAGCGAACGCCATTTAAAAATAGTATAGTGTCTAAATGGGCTTTAAACGCTTCAAATCGTGGTGCCGGGACAGATAATTGGGCATTAATTCCTTCTTGGGCCACATAAATTCTTCCTAACACATTTAAGGATTCCCAATGGATGAATAAATAGTCTCGAAACAATTGTGGGTTACCAATCTTGGCATATTGATAAAAAGAGAGCGTGAGCCTTTCTTCTCCGGCTCGTTCAATGAGGTGTGCGCGCTCTTTCGCACTTAATTTATTATACAGTTGCATGCTATATTGGTGCTAAGTTGAAAGACGCTGTAAAAGTAAGGCTTTTGTTTAATAATATACCTGACCGTTAGAGACTTCTCTTAGGATGGCTCGGCAATATCGGTTCCAAAGCCATCCAGACTACGGCTATTTTTCTTTTTTTGGTAGGCGACCAAAGCCTCAGAACCTAATTTGTTTGACCAATCCGTTAGTGCAGTGCGGTTGGCTTTAAAGTCCATTAAAGGCACCCCAAAACCACATGAAGTTTGCACCAAATCCACCTGTATCTCTATGATTTGGCGGGCACCCAATTGCGGTGTAAACAGCCCATAGTGACTTTTAAAAAGGGGGGTGTTGGGACTATAACTTTTAGCTTGACCATAGCACCGCAAGATTTGTGGTGGGCCTTCAAAAGCGCAAAACATAAGCGTGATACGAGCATCCTGCATTAAATGAGCAGCCGTTTCATTTCCGCTACCGGTAAGGTTTAACCATACTACTTTTTGTGGGTCTAACACCCGAAGTGAGTCTAGCCCCTTAGGAGATAAGTTAATGGTGCCGGTGGGAGCTGCTGTGGCCACAAAAAATATTTTTTGATTTGAAATAAATTCGATATGACGAGTGCTAAGTTGTGTTGTCTTTTTTCCCATGGGTTTTTTATTATTTTTTAAAAATACGTGCTTTCCTTTACATGGCTAAACACAAGCAAAGAAACTTGTTAATAAACCCCACAAGAAATCCAAAAAAAATGGGTAGAAATTGGTACTTTAGTGGCAATCAAAAACTAGTATTATGGCAGATGAAAAGGCAGGCAAGTTGAAGGCTTTACAACTCACTCTAGACAAGCTGGACAAAACCTATGGAAAAGGGGCTGTGATGAAACTGGGCGATGAGGCCGTTGAAGAAGTGGAAGCGATTCCTTCCGGATCTTTAGGTCTCGATATTGCCTTGGGAGTGGGCGGCTATCCAAGAGGTAGGATTATCGAAATTTATGGGCCCGAATCCTCTGGAAAAACAACCCTCACATTACACGCCATTGCGCAATGTCAAAAGCAAGGAGGCATCGCTGCCTTTATCGATGCAGAGCATGCCTTTGACCGTTTTTATGCCGAAAAACTAGGTATTGATGTGGCCGAATTGATCATTTCTCAACCCGACAACGGTGAACAAGCCCTTGAAATTGCAGATAATTTGATCCGCTCAGGTGCCATCGATCTTGTGGTGATCGATTCTGTGGCAGCCCTCACACCCAAAAGCGAAATTGAAGGTGAAATGGGCGATTCCAAAATGGGGCTCCACGCCCGTTTAATGTCACAAGCCCTGCGAAAATTGACCGGATCAATAAGCAAAACGCAGTGCACTGTGTTTTTTATCAATCAATTGCGTGAAAAAATTGGGGTCATGTTCGGTAATCCGGAAACCACAACTGGAGGAAATGCCTTAAAGTTTTATGCTTCAGTGCGATTGGATATAAGACGCTCTACACAAATCAAAGGAGCCGATGCAGAAGTCTTGGGAAATAAAACCCGCGTTAAAGTGGTAAAGAATAAAGTGGCCCCTCCTTTTAAAACTACTGAGTTTGACATCATGTTTGGGGAAGGCATCTCCAAAGTGGGTGAAATTATTGACCTAGGTGTAAATTATGAAATCATCAAAAAAAGTGGTTCTTGGTTTAGCTATAACGACTCAAAGTTAGGTCAAGGGCGAGATGCTGTGAAACAACTTTTGGAGGATAATCCAGAATTAATGGAAGAACTGGAAACCAAAATTAGAGAAACCTTAAAAACACTTTCGGCCTAACCCTCCGTGCAAGCTTTTGCAGATACATTTTCAAAACGGATTGCTCAAAAAATTCCGTTTGTCTTTTTGATCGACTATGAGCAAAATAAACCCCTGCTATATAGCTTTGAAGAAGCCGCCCAAAAAGGACTCTATTTTAATGTAAAAGGGCTCACCAATGCGCCCAACAAAAAAGCAACACCCCTATCCAATCTGGACAAAAAAAACCTCCCCTTTGAAGTTTATAAAAAAGCCTTCGAAAAAGTGCATAAAGGGATTTATCGCGGTGACTCCTTTTTAGTTAATCTCACTTTTCCCACAGAAGTGTTTTTAAACAATAGTTTACATGAATTGTTTTATGGTGTTAATGCCACCTATAAACTCTATCTAAAAGACCAATTGGTATTGTTTTCTCCGGAGTGTTTTGTTAAAATTATAGGAAATCAAATTGCGGCATATCCCATGAAAGGTACTCTGGACGCTTCCTTACCCAAGGCCAAAGAAAAGCTCACCAAAAACCAAAAAGAACAGCAAGAACACCATACCATTGTTGATTTAATTCGAAATGATCTAGCCCAAATAGCCACGCAGGTGCATGTCAAGAAATTTAGGTATATCGAAACCCTTGCCACCACCCAAGGCAAACTGTTGCAGAGCAGCTCTGAAATTTGTGGCACCCTATCGCACGAATGGCCAAAAAATGCAGGAGCATTGTTCTTGCAATTATTGCCCGCCGGCTCCATTACAGGAGCCCCTAAGTTAAAAACCACAAAGCTGATTGAACAAGCTGAACAACAACCCCGAGGCTATTATACCGGTGTGTTTGGCATTTATGATGGACACACCCTTGAAAGTGCAGTTAACATTCGCTATATTGAAAAAAAAGGAACTAAATATTTTTACCGAAGTGGGGGTGGCATAACACACCTCAGCAATTTGGAAGAAGAATATGAAGAACTACTCAAAAAAATCTACATTCCCACTGTTTGAATCGGTTTGTGTCTTGGACGGTCAAATTCAACATTCCATTTGGCACGAAAAACGCTTTTTAACCTCCTTTTTAAGACATTTTAAAAAAAAGCCCCAATATGCCCTTTTTGATAACATAAACCTCAAAAACAGTCCTAGCGATCGAGCAAAATTACGTATTACCTATGGTGAAAAGGAAAAATATTGGGAGTTGACACCCTATTTTTTTCATCCCATTCGCAGCTTACAACTAGTAGAAGATAACCACATTGATTATAGTATTAAGTGGGAAAACCGAACTGCTTTAGATGCCCTGTTTTTGGCACGGGGCAACTGCGATGATGTGCTTATTGTAAAAAATGGACAACTCACTGATACTTCTTATGGAAATATTGCTTTACTCAGAGAAGGAACTT
>JBMYZB010000016.1:0-19238 GCA_049609945.1 Flavobacteriaceae bacterium | reverse complement strand
GTTGACCATGAGCACTAAGATAGGGTCTATAAAGAGAAAAGTCAATTTTTGAAGAAAAAAGAAATTAGAGCAACCCTTCATCAGCAAAGCTAAAATAGCCCTGCTCTGCCACTATCAAATGATCTAATAGGGTGAGCTCCAAGGTTGTGGCGGCGTGTTTAAATTTTCGAGTAAGGGTTTTATCTGCTGCACTGGGTGTTAGGTTTCCTGAGGGATGGTTATGCGCTAAAATAAGGGCTTTAGAACTCAGTTCAAGAGCTCTTTTTAGTGCCAGTCGAATATCTACCGAGGCTTGGGCAATACCGCCTTTACTCAAGCATTTTGGCTCTAAAAGTCGATGCGATTGATTGAGATAGAACACCCAAAATTCTTCGTGATTAAGATGCGCTAAAAGAGGTTTTGCAATTTGATAAACGGCTCCGCTTTGATTGAGTTTAACCCGTTCGGGCACTTCTTCTGAAGCCAATCGTTGTGCCAAGGCCAAGGCGGCTTTTATTTTTACAGCTTTTACTTTACCGATCCCTTTAAGCACCGTCATTTGTTCCACCGAAAGTTGTTGTACCTCTTTAAGTTTGTGTTGACTTGCGGCCAATAAGCGTTGCATCAAACGCACGGCTGATTCTTCTGCATTGCCACTGCCAATGAGAATGGCCAAAAGCTCTGCGTTACTCAAAACACTTTCTCCTGAGGAAAGCAATTTTTCTCTAGGGCGATCTTTAGTATCCCAATCTTTGATGCTTAAATTTTTGGGGCGGGTTTTCATTAAAGAGACTTCACTAAATAATGGCTAAACAGCAGCACCCTAAAAATAAGCAAAAAGGCTTATGCAAGCGTAATTTTTTCTGCCAAAAGTGTCTCATCTAAACCACCAAAATTGCCCGAACTCATTAACAACAAAACCGTTTGATTAAAATCTTGTCCAATTAAATATTGATTTAATGAGTCCACAGCATCAAACACCATTACATCCTCTTTACCAAAGGCCTCTTTAATGGTATGAGGTGCCAGGGTAGGTCGCTTTTTAATCTTCAAAGCTTCTGGGTCAAAAAATACAACCGCCTGATCTAGGGCGTTAAAAACGCCATAGTATTGTTCCAAAAAGGTGACATTGGTACTGCTATAAGTGTGTAATTCAAAACAAGCAATAATGCGGTGATTCGAAAATTGTTTTTTTACGGCTTGCACCGTGGCCTTCACCTTGCTGGGGGCATGTGCAAAATCTTTATAGAAAAAAGCTGTGGAACCTTTCGCAATCAATTCCAAACGTTTGGAAGCACCTTCAAAACTCGAAATAGCTTCATAAAAATCTGTTTCATCCACACCCATAAGTTGGGCAATCCATCGTGCCCCGTTAGCATTTAACAAATTGTGCTCTCCAAAAAAGGGTAACGGAAGATTTCCTTCTGGTGTTTCCCAAAAAGTTTGGCCATTTTCTACTTCATATCTAGGGAGTTGATAGGGTATTTTCTTTATTGTATGGGTGTTTTCTTCCACCAGTTTTTTTAACACCTCATCAGTTTCATTGTAAAGCAAAACACCACCTTCAGAAATGGATTCAACAAATGCTTTAAAGGTGCTTAAATAGTTTTCAAAGGTTGGAAACACATTCACATGATCCCATGCGATTCCTGTAATCAGGGCAATTTGTGGATGATACCATAAAAACTTGGATTGTTGATCTATGGGAGAGGATAAATATTCATCCCCTTCCAACAGTGCAAAGGTGTTTGTTTCCGAAATGGAAAGTGTATGTGCAAGTCCTTTCACCGGCGCACCCACCATATAATCTACCGTTTGCTTGTGATAATGTAACACATGTAGAATCATGGATGTGATGGTGGTTTTGCCGTGGCTTCCGGCAATGACCACACGGGTTTTGTCTTTAAAACAAGTGGCCAAAAATTCAGGATACGATTGAATGTTTAGCCCTAATTTTTGAGCCGCTAGCAATTCGGGATTATCTGTCTTTGCGTGCATTCCTAAAATAACTGTATCAATAGACTCCTTTATTTTTTCAGGAAACCACCCTAATTTGGGCGGCAACAAACCCACTTGCTCAAGTTTGGAGCGTGAGGGTTCAAAAAGAGCATCATCACTACCCGTCACATCATAACCCATAGCCTTTAGAGCCAGAGCTAAGCTGTGCATAGCACTGCCGCCAATGGCAATAAAATGAATTCTTTTCATGGGCTAACTTCTTTTATTCTGGCGGTGAGTCCATCCAATTTAGGGTTGCGCTGTTGTGCCTTTTTATAATAAACTAAAGCCTCTTGTGGTTTTCTTTGCATTTGTGCCAAGGCACCCAAATGATAATAGACCCAAGCTAAAGGAACGGTGTCTTTTTGGTTATAAATTTGCAAATAGTGCTGCAAGAGTGCTTTGCCAGCTTCCATTTCCATTTGAAAACGGGCAGACACACTACCCAATTCGTAAGGCAATTCCCTCCGGTTGGCTTCCCAATACCAAGCCCCAGTAGATTGAAGTTTTGACAACAAAGCAAAGGCTTTTTGATAATGCTTTTTAGCTTCTAGGGGTTGATTCGTGTTTTCAGCAATATAGCCTTTTGCCATAAAGCCTTCAAGGGGGTTTTTGGCGCTCAGCACTTCGGCTTTTTCTAGGGCCAAATCAATATCTCCCCCCAAAAGCGAAGGCAAAACGGTGTAGGTTTCGATTAATGCTCTTAAAATAAAAACATCATTAGGGGCTAATTGATGAGCTTTAATAAATCCTTGTTTCATTTTATCCACGTAGGGCAAGGCCAATATGCGGGGGACTTCCAAAGAACGAAAACCAGCGGCTCCACCCCATCGATAGTAACGTTGGGCAGTAGGAGAAAGGGTTAAAGCCTGGGGGGCATAATCCAAAACGGTTTCCCAATCTTTATGCAAAGAAGCCCATTGAGTGAGGCTGTCAATGATTTCAAGTCTGGAATTTTGTTCTATCAGGCGAAGCAATGAGGCTTTCTTTTTTATGTAGGCCTCATCCTCTTCAAAAGCATAAGTTGCCGGAGGGGCCGGGTCCTGCGCCCAAAAAAATTGCCATCCAACTAAAACGAGGAAATATTTTTTATACATCATCAGGGTTTAATAATGCCCATAGCCCATCTTTAAGGGCGGTCAAGTTATAATCAGTAATGCTAGAAACAATAAAATGAGGAATGGCTCCAAAGGTTTGATCTAATTCTTTTTGATAGGCTATACGTAACTCCTCATCCAACAAATCGGCTTTGGTAAGGGCCACTGCAAAGGCTTTATCCAACAATTCGGGATTGTATTTTTTTAATTCATTTTGTAAAATTTTAAAATCTTGGGCCACAGAAGAGGTGTCAGCAGGAATCATATACAATAAAACGGCATTGCGTTCAATGTGTCGTAAAAAATAATGTCCTAAGCCTTTTCCTTCGGCTGCTCCTTCAATAATACCAGGAATATCGGCCATCACAAAAGATCTGAAATCTCGATAGTCAACAATGCCCAGATTAGGTTTAAGTGTGGTAAATTCATAATTGGCAATCTTTGGTTTAGCAGCAGTAAGCACACTCAACAGGGTTGATTTTCCTGCATTTGGAAAGCCCACCAAGCCCACATCGGCCAAAACTTTGAGTTCTAGTGTAATGTCTAATTCACTCCCTTCAATACCTGGTTGAGCATAACGAGGGGTTTGGTTGGTGGAAGATTTAAAGTGCCAATTGCCACGGCCTCCCAAACCCCCTTCCAATAAAATCTGCGTTTCATTTTCTGACGTTATTTCAAATAAAATTTCTTGGGTATTTGTTTGTCGCACTACGGTACCCAATGGAACTTCAACAATCACATCTTCGCCCTGTGTTCCGCTACTTCTGTTTTTACTTCCATCCCCTCCATGACCCGCAAAAAAATGCTTTTTAAACTTAAAGCTATACAGTGTCCATAAATTGGGATTAGCTTTCATAATCACGTGTCCTCCACGGCCGCCATCACCGCCATCGGGGCCGCCTTTGGCCACATATTTTTCTCTGTGCAAATGGGCAGACCCCTTGCCTCCATTTCCAGAACGAACGGTGAGTTTGACATAGTCTACAAAATTTCCTTCGGTCATAAACGCTCTATCAAAGTACTTAAGCGTTCAGTTATTTCAGAGATATTTCCAATTCCATTAACGGCATGGAATTTCTCTTGCCCCTCATAATATTCTTTTAAAGGGGCTGTTTTGCGCTCGTATTCTTCAAAGCGATTGCGAATTTTATCTTCATCTTGATCGTCTGTTCTACCGGAGGTTTTTCCGCGTTCCAGCAAACGTTCAATTAAAAGGTCATCATCCGCTTCTAGCGCAATGGTGGCCGTAACATGCATTTTTAAACTATCTAAGAAAGCATCTAAAGCTTGCGCTTGTGCTTTGGTGCGCGGAAAACCATCAAAAATAAACCCTTTGGCTTGTGAGGATGCTTTCACCGCTGCCTCCAGCATGTCTATGGTCACTTGATCAGGCACTAAATCGCCTCGATCCATATAACTTTTAGCTAGCAAACCTAATTCCGTTTGTTCTTGCATGTTTTTTCGGAATAGATCACCGGTAGACAAGTGCACCAATTGATACTTATTTTTTAAAAATGCCGCTTGGGTTCCTTTTCCAGCTCCGGGCTTCCCGAACAGTACAATATTTAACATGAAAATCACTTTTAGACCACAAAGATATCCAATTTGCTTTGCAATTTTCTATTCCCAAAAACTTATATGTATTTTTGCAAAAAGAATTTCATGGCTTTTTTTTCCACAAATAAAATAATGGGCATTTTAGGCGGCGGACAACTGGGTAAAATGCTCTTAGACGTTACCAAAAAATGGGACATTAGCACAGCCGTGCTAGATCCATCTGCCGAGGCACCCGCAAGAATTGGCGCACATCACTTTCAACAAGGGGATTTGATGGACTATGACACGGTGTATGCGTTTGGTCAAGGAGTAGATTGTTTGACTTTTGAAATCGAAAATGTGAATGTGGAGGCCTTGAGTGCTTTAGAAAAAAAAGGAATCGTAGTGTATCCTCAAAGTAGAGTGTTAAAAACCATTCAAAACAAATGCACTCAAAAATTATTTTATCAGGAGCATCAAATTCCAACGGCACCCTTTGATACTTTTAAATCTATTGACGAACTGAAAGCAGCCATTGCCCGTGGGGTTGTGTCCTTTCCGTTTATATGGAAAGCTGCCACCTTGGGCTATGATGGCTATGGAGTAAAAGTGATTCGATCAAATAAAGAGGTGGAGTTACTTCCTGAAGGTTCTTGTTTGGCGGAAGAAAAAGTGGTGATTGAACAAGAGCTCAGCGTAATTGTTTGTCGCAACCCCTCTGGAGCTGTGGCCTTATATCCCCCTGTAGAAATGGAGTTCCACCCCGATGCCAATCAGGTGGAATATGTGCTTTCTCCCGCCCGAATCTCAGCAACAGTATCTAAAGCGGCAGAAACATTGGCGCGTAAGGTTTCTTTAGCTTTTCAACACGTGGGCCTATTGGCCGTTGAAATGTTTTTAACACCAGAGGGTGAATTGTTGGTTAATGAGGTGGCACCCCGCCCACATAACAGTGGACATTATTCTATTGAAGGAGCCTATACGTCTCAATTTGAACAACACATTAGGGCTCTTTTGGATTTACCCCTTGGAGCTACGCAAAATAAAGTGGCTGCCGTGATGGTCAATTTGGTTGGAAAAGAAGGACATCAAGGCAATGTAGTTTATAAAAATATGGATCAAATTCTTGCCATTGAAGGAGTAACCCCTCATCTTTATGGCAAAAAAGAAACACGCCCTTTTAGAAAAATGGGACATGTGACCATTATTAATCAATCCTTAGATGTAGCACGGGATATGGCACAACAAGTAAAAGAAACAATAGAAGTAATTACAAAATAGAGGTATGGCAGCAATAGGAATTATTATGGGAAGTCAATCGGATTTACCGATTATGCAAGAAGCAATTGACATTATCAAATCATTTGATGTGGAAGTGACCGTAGAAATTGTCTCGGCCCACAGAACTCCAGAATACATGCTTGAATATGGCAAAACAGCCCATCAAAAAGGGTTGAAGGTGATCATTGCTGGTGCCGGAGGTGCTGCACATTTGCCAGGCATGATTGCAGCCGTGAGCCCCTTGCCTGTTATTGGCGTGCCAATAAAATCGAGAAATTCTATTGATGGATGGGATTCTATCCTTTCTATCCTCCAAATGCCCGGTGGCGTTCCTGTGGCCACGGTGGCCTTAAATGGGGCTCTAAATGCCGGACTTCTGGCCCTTCAGATTTTGGCCAGCCACAAGGAAGACCTCTTACAAAAAATGATGACTTACAAAAATGAACTTAAAGCAAAAGTGACTAAAAGCAACAAAAATTTAAATCAATAAATCTTTATGAACAATCCCCTGCTCCAACCCTTTAACACCCCTTATGAAGCCATTCCCTTTTCTGAGATTAAAACCGAACATTTCATTCCAGCCTTACTAGCAAGTATTGAAACAGCATTAGAAGAAATTGATGACATGGTGAATCAAAAGGAAAAACCAACCTTTGAAAACACACTCCAAAAACTCGACAACTGCGGGACATTAGTTTCACGAATTAGCAGTGTGCTTTTTAATTTAAACAGTGCTGAGACTTCCCCAGAGCTTCAACAAGTGGCTCAAGAGGCGGCTCCGTTACTCACTCATTTTCAGAATGATATTCGCTTAAATGAAGATCTTTTTAAACGCATCAAAACCATTTATGATACAGTTAGTAGCGACAACTTAAACCCCGAACAAAAAACCCTTTTAGAAAAAGAATACAAAGGCTTTGTGCGTAATGGTGCCCTCTTATCTGAGAACAAAAAAAACACCCTCAGAGAACTTGATACGGCCCTAGCAAAACGCAGTTTACACTTTGGTGAAAATGTATTGGCAGACACCCAAGCTTTTTCTTTGCATCTAACCCAAGAAGAAGACTTAAAAGGCCTCCCAGAAAATGTGATCGAAATGGCAGCAGCCATAGCCCAACAAAGAAATTTAAAGGGCTGGGTTTTCACGCTAGATTATCCGAGTTATATGCCCTTTATGACCTATGCCGAGAACCGTTCCCTTCGCAAGAAAATGGCCCTAGCGTTTGGACAACGAGGATTTCAAGATAATCCACAAAACAATCTCGAAAACATTAAAGAAATTATACAGTTAAGAAAAGAACGAGCCACACTCTTGGGCTATACTTCCCATGCAGCTTTTGTTCTTGAAGAACGCATGGCCCAGTCAGAAGAAGAGGTGTCTCATTTTTTAGAACAACTCTATCAAAAAGCACTGCCAGCAGCGCAAAAAGAATGGCAAACCTTGCAAGATTTTGGAACTCAATTGGGGCTAGACTCCCTTGAAAAATGGGATACCGCTTTTGTGGGTGAAAAACTCAAACAACACCTATTTAAGCTTGACGAACAATTGCTTAAACCTTATCTGCCACTAGATCGAGTTTTGGAGGGCTTGTTTGTCATTGCTCATAAACTTTATGGTCTTAGCTTTAAAGCCAATTTAGAAATTCCAGGCTATCACGAAGAAGTTACCGTCTATGAAGTAAGCCAAAAAGGCGAAGGGTTTTGTGCGCTTTTTTATGTCGATTTATTCCCCCGGCCAGGAAAACGCAGTGGGGCATGGATGACCTCCTACCGCCCTCAAAAAAAAGGACAACGCCCGCATGTATCTATAGTTTGTAACTTTTCTAGGCCCACCAAAACCAAACCCTCGCTTTTAACTTTTCAAGAGGTAACTACTTTATTTCACGAATTTGGCCATGCGCTGCACGGCATGTTGGCACGCACCACATACAGTGGCTTGAGCGGCACCAGTGTGTATTGGGATTTTGTGGAACTACCCAGTCAGATTATGGAAAATTGGTGCTATCAACCCGAGGCTTTAGCTTTGTTTACCAAACATTTTGAAACAGGAGAAACCCTCCCCATTGACTATGTAAATAAAATTAAGAAAGCAGCTCAATTTCAACAAGGTCTTCAAACACTCAGACAACTTGGATTTAGTTTTTTAGACCTATCCTATCATGGGAAAAACAGTGCCACCATCCAAAACATCAAGACCCACGAAGCAACTGTGTTAAAAAAGGTACAATTCACCAAAGACGAACCCACAAATTGTATGAGTACAGCCTTTTCTCATATTTTTCAAGGGGGCTATGCAGCTGGCTACTACAGCTATAAATGGGCTGAGGTATTAGACGCTGATGCTTTTGAAATGTTTTTAGAAAAAGGTGTTTTTGATCAAGAAACCGCACAAAATTTTGAAAAACATATCTTGTCCAAAGGAGGTACAGAACACCCCATGACCCTTTATCAACGTTTTAGAGGAAAGGCTCCAGATCCTCAAGCGCTGCTCAGAAGAGCCGGTTTGGAGTAAAACTCATTTTTTTGTATATTACTGCTTAATAAGTAATTACACTTTGATGCTATGCCTCCAAATCGACTTTGGCTATTGCTGTTTTCAACTTACTTGTGCAGTCTGCACGCCCAATGGAGTTTGCATAGTGACCTCTACATCTCGGGAGGAAACGAAATGCATATCGCTTTTGCACAGACCTATTTTGTTGCCGGAAAGATCATTACGGAGCGTAGCTTAGAAAAAGGGGTTGTTTCCTTTGCCAAAAACAGTAGGTGGCACATAGAAGAACCCAACAGTTATGTGGACGGAGTGGTTCGCATTTATCACAACGGCGATTTTGATTTTCCCCTGGGCAATGCCCATCTATTTAGCCCTATTTGTGTGAGAAACCTTTCTGTTGATGGCTATTTTCAAATCGCCTATTCCACAACTTTTGATGGGTTTATGATTGGCCAAGGCTCTGGCATGCACCCCTTTTCAAACCACTTTTGGATATGGGAAACACCCCATAATACCGGTTATGGTAAATTTAATTTATATTGGAACATTCCTCATCAGTTAAAAGCTTTAGGGAATTTTAATACCGTGGCACAATTGCAAATAGGATTTTTTACTACAAGGCATTGGCAACCCATTAAAGCACAGCTTGCTCCCCATCCTTGGGCCACCACAATGGCCATCAGCCTATATCAAGGACAGCTTGAGACCCTTGTTCCTATTACCTTTGGACAAACAAATGCACTTACTTTTTTATGGGATGAGTCGTCTCAATGGCTTCCTTCTTCCCTCCAACTGCCCTTAATTAGTCAAGTGGTAACTCCCAATGGGGATGGGATCAATGATTCCTGGAAAATAGAACATATTCCTTTTGATGCACAGACTACCATTAACCTCTATAACCGTTTTGGACAAGAGGTGTTAAGAAACGTTGGCCCCTTTAGCAACCATTGGCAAGGAATCCATTTTAAAAATGGAAATAAATTGCCCGCAGGAGCCTATTATTATATCCTCACTAATGGCACTAAAAAAAGTAAGGGATGGATTTATTTAAAATGGAATTAATACAGCACACCATAGTGTCATTTTTACTATGGGTATGTTTTTCTGTACAGGCGCAAGCGCCGTTAGTGTTGCGTTATGCAGAACAAATGCAACATATTGACCCCAACGTGGTGGTTCCTATTCCCATTCACAGTTGGGACTCTATTTTGTAAGTCAATGGTTGGGGGTTGATGAGTCTCCAAACGAAAAGGGATTATTCTTCAATACTTTGTCTACTCAAAAAAAAATAAAATGGGGTGCTACACTGCGACACAGGAGTCGATTTGCAGAAAATAATACCGCTCTGATGATTCAATTTTCTTATCCTATTTTTTTGAGCCAAGACACTAAACTTCTTTTGGGGTTACAAGGTGAAACAGATTTTTATCGTATGGATTTTTCCAGCCTCCGTTCGGTAGATGGGGTGTCGGGTGATCTGCTTTTAGAACGCCAATCTTATTTTCAACCCAATGTGGGTGTGGGCCTTAACGTCTTGCACAACACATGGCACCTCCGCTTGGCCCTGCCCCATTTGTTTTATCAAAAAAACAGTGCTTTCCTTTCTGTTATTCGTTTAACAACAAACCCCTTTTACTTTTTTGAAATAGGTAAAACCATTCATTCTCTCAATCTAAAAACAATAAAACTTGACGTTCAGTTGCATAATCTTATTTGGAACAGCCCCACTTTTCAATTGCAAATCAATTACGGTTGGCGATTCTTGGCAGGCACAATGACCATAAACCACAGAAAAATGGTGGGGCTTGGTATTAAGTGTCATTTCTTCTACAAATCAAATATTTTTTTTTAGATTGTAAAATAAATCAAGTATTTCCTTATGAAAGAATATTACCGCCCCCAAGACCTTAAAAAATTTAAAAATATCAGCGATTGGAATGCCGAGTTAGGTGAGAAATTTTTTGCCTATTACAATAGTGTTTTTGAAGAAGGTGTGCTTTCGTCCCGAGAAAAATCGTTGATTGCCTTGGCCGTAGCTCACACCATTCAATGCCCTTATTGTATTGATGCCTATACCCAAGACGGCTTGCAACGCGGTATTGACAAAGAAGCCATGATGGAGGCCTTGCATGTGGCCGCAGCCATTAGGGGCGGTGCCAGTTTGGTGCATGGTGTGCAAATGATGAATGTGCACGATCAATTGAGTATGTGATGGATAAAACCCTACACCGAAAAAAGCATCTCTTTGCCCAGGCAGAAAAACAACTGGCTTTTTTATCCAATGGTATTTTTGCTCCCGGGGGGTTGCCGTCTTTTGCTACCAAATTGACCGAAACACAAAACCACCCGCTGCAACCCAAAGGCATCGAAATTTTGCAAGTCAATTTGGGCTATAAGTGCAATCAGGTTTGTGCCCACTGCCACGTGGATGCCGGCCCTGATCGCAAAGAAATGATGACTAAAGAAACCTTAAACCATTGCTTAGACCTCATTAAAAAGACGCCAATCAAAAAAGTGGATCTCACAGGCGGTGCGCCCGAAATGCACCCCCACTTCCGGTGGTTTGTGACCCAAGCCAAAGCCTTGGGGGTGGAAGACCTCATGGTGCGTTCTAACCTAACCATTCTCACTGCCCACAAAAAATATGCTGATTTGCCAGACTTTTTTAAAGACAATCAGGTACATATCATTTCTTCGCTGCCTTATTATAAAAAAGACAAAACCGATCGGCAACGCGGTAATGGGGTTTTTGACCAATCTATTGTGGCTTTAAAAAAACTTAATGCTGTTGGCTATGGAAAAGAAAAATCGGGTCTGCTGCTCGATTTGGTCTACAATCCGGCCGGGGCTTTTTTACCCGGAAACCAAACCGCTTTGGAACAGGATTTTAAGAAAGAATTGCACGATGCGTTCCAGATTGAATTCAACCATTTGTTTACCATCACCAATCTGCCCATCAGTCGGTTTTTAGATTATTTAATCGCCTCAGAAAATTATGAGCGTTATATGACAAATTTGGTGGAGGCTTTCAATCCGGCAGCTGTTTCAGGGTTGATGTGTACCAATACCCTATCTGTGCGCTGGGATGGCAGCCTCTATGATTGTGATTTTAATCAGATGTTGGATGTGAAAGTACAAACTGAGCAATCGCATATTGGGAATTTGGATGTAACACGCCTTAACCAACGTTCTATTGCCATTCACCAACATTGTTATGGGTGCACTGCTGGAGCCGGAAGCAGTTGTCAGGGGAGTTTAACTTAAATTGAGGATGGTTTTTTATCTGTGAAATCGCTACTGCTTTTGTTTGCCAAACCCCCCGTTTTGGGCACTGTAAAAACGCGTTTGGCTGTAGCTATTGGAAATGAACAGGCCCTTTGGGTGTACGAGCAATTGCTGGCCAAAACCGTTTCCATACTTTGTGAGTTACCCTATGAGGTGGCTGTATTTTACCATCAACAGGTACCCCTTCAACCCCTACCCATTACTCAGGCCACTCATCATTTACCCCAGTATGGCGAAAATTTAGGTGCCCGGATGCACAATGCGTTTCAATGGGGTTTTGATCATGGTTATGGACCCATTTGTGTGCTGGGCACTGATCTTTGGAGTCTCACACCCACCCTTATACACACAGCCTTTAAATCCCTCCAAAAAAAGGATGTAGTTATTGGCCCAGCTAGTGATGGAGGCTATTATCTCTTAGGCCTCAACAAACCTAACGCCAAACTTTTTGAAAATATTTCTTGGAGCACCGATCAAGTGCTCACCCAAACCCAAGCCCTTTTAGAATCTGAATCCGTGGGGCTGCTGCCAATACATACTGATATAGATACTTTTGAAGACCTGCAAAATAATGGCATACTTTATAAGAATTATCTTACGCACTTTAACCCTATTTCATGAGCCCAAAACAAAAACTTCAAGAAGCGCTGACCTTTATTCAAACTCAGAATATTCCCAACACTGCCCACGGGCTGATTTTAGGCACCGGCTTTAGTCAAATTACTGAAGCCCTTCAGGTAGAAAAAAAAATAGCTTATGAGGACATTCCTCATTTTCCTAAACCCACTGTATTGTCTCATGAAGGCTATTTGCTTTATGGTATTCTGTTTGGCATACCGCTCTTGGTTTTTCAGGGACGCTTACATCGCTATGAAGGCTATTCTTATTTTGAAATTACGCTTTTGGTTCGGCTTTTTAAAGGCTTGGGTGGAAAAACGCTGCTGCTTTGCAATGCGGCTGGCGGTCTGGATTTGAATTTTAAAAAGGGGGATTTAATGCTCATAAAAGATCATATTAATTTACAAGGGGGCTCTCCCTTGGCGGAAAAGGGCATCGTTGATTTAGGCCCTCGTTTTGTGGATATGCGTTTGCCCTATGATCCTACTCTTATGACTCAAATCACGGCAGTTGCCAAAAAAATGTCTATTTCCATGCACCAAGGGGTGTATGCCGCAATGGTAGGGCCACAATTGGAAACTGCCGCTGAATATCGCTATCTCAAAACCATTGGAGCTGACGCTGTGGGTATGTCCACCGTGCCCGAAGTGATTGTAGCTCGCCAATTGGCGCTGCGGGTGCTGGCGGTGGCGGTGATCACCGATTTATGCAACCCCAATGATCTGGCTCCTATTGATATTCCGGATATATTGGCTGCTGTGGCCAAAGGCGAAAGCCAATGGCTAAGTCTTCTTGAAAAGCTGTTACCCAAGCTCTAAACAGTATATAGATCTAAGGGAGATTAAGAAGATTTAATTACATTTAAACACCTACAATATTATTATGATCTATTTAGAAATAACCCTTGAAGGCTATAAAAAAACGGCCTTAAACGCTAATGAAATCTTTTTTTCGTCAGCTCCCTTTCATTATGACAATGGCGGATGCTGCTAACCCTAATTCTTGTAAAAATGAACCAAATCCTTTTTTATACTTTCTCTATTTTTATGATTTACGCTGGGGCTATGGCTCAAAAAAACATCCATGCACGCTGGGGGCAAATGCTCAAGGCTTATGTGGCTCCCACCGGCCAAGTGAACTATGCTGCTTGGCAAAAAGAGTCAAAAAAACTGGATGCTTATATTGATACTTTAGCTGAAATGCCGCCCAGAGAAACCTGGCCTAAAACACAACAATTAGCCTATTGGATTAATGCCTATAATGCATTGACCATACAGCTTATCTTAAAACACTATCCGCTCAAAAGCATTCGAGATTTAAATAAACCTTGGGATCAGGTAGTTTTTGAAAGCGGAGGGAACGCCTATTCACTCAACAACATTGAGCACAATATTTTACGAAAAATGGAAGAACCCCGCATTCACTTTGCCATAAATTGTGCTTCTTCTTCTTGCCCTAAATTGCAAAACAAACCCTTTGTGGGCAACCAAATTTATGATCAACTAGAGGCGGTAACATGTGCTTTTTTACTCGATAAAACAAAAAATAATTTTACCACCACTCCACCCAAAGTATCCCGCATTTTTTTGTGGTTTGGGAAAGACTTTGGCACTCGTGAAGAGCGAAAACTTTTTTTTGAAAAATACCTTGAAAAACCCCTTACGTCCCAAAAATTAGACTATTTAGACTATGATTGGAGACTCAACGAATAGCCTCTCAGTGATTGCCCCCGTTTGGAATGAAAAAACGCGCTTGCCGTTTTGGCTTTCCATGTTGTTGGAAAAAAAAGAAGGCGCATTGGAGGTCATTGTGGTAGATGGAGGCAGCACAGATGGTAGTTGGGAATGGCTTCAACAACAGTCACAAATAAAGGTTTTTCAGTGTGAAAAGAGTAGAGCTAAACAGCTTGCCTTAGGGGCTCAAAAAGCGTTGGGTTCCTTATTTTATTTTGTGCATGTAGATACACAATTGCCGCAAGGATTTGATATGCTTATCAAAAAAGCACACGTCAATAACCATTTGGCGGGATGTTTTCGGATGCGTTTTGCGCCCCATAATCCGGTAGGATTACGCATAGCCGGATGGGGTACCCGCTGGAATCACTTGCTGTTCCGAGGAGGAGATCAAACCCTATTTGTTGCCCGTGAAGCCTATCAAGCTGTTGGTGGCTTTGATGCTACCTACAGCGTTTGTGAAGACCTTGATATAATTAAAAAATTATACGTTCATATCGGCTTTACAATTTTGCCACAAAAAGTGGTGACAGACTCCCGAAGGTTTCAACAAAAAGGGACAGTAACACTTCTTTTTCACTTTAGAATATTGCATTTCATGCACTGGTGGGGAGCCAATCAACAACGTCTTTTTGATTATTATCAAAAGTATGTTCAGTAAATGCTATAACCCATCAACAATAGCATAATAAATACCAAAAAGCATCACATAGAGAAGCCCACAAGAGGTCAGAAAAATGATGGCATAAAGAGTAGCCGAAAACCAATCAAAGCCATCTTTAAACACTTCTAAAATTTTGTATAAAATAATAAAGGCACCTAAAAGAAAGACTATCCATAAAATATAAAACATAAGATTTGAGGTTAAATTAAACGAAATTACACAGATTTTTGATGCACCACTCGCTGCGGAAAAGGAATTTCGATGTGGTGGGCATCTAAACTGTTTTTCCCTTCTTCGTTAAGGTCAAAATAGACTTCCCAATAATCTTCGGGACGGCAGTGGGATCTTACAGCCAAATTTACAGAAGAATCACCAAGGCTGATCACCCCCACAAAAGTCGCAGGATCTTTCAACACTTTGGGGTGTTTTTCCAAAAGATTTAACAATACTTTTTTAGCTTTTTCGATTGAATCACTATAACTAATTCCAAATTCCAAATCAACACGCAGTTTGCCTTCGGTGTTGTAGTTAATAAGATCATTATTGGCCAAAGGTCCATTGGGTAAAATGATGGTTCTGCACTCGGGGGAGCTTAAAATAGTAACAAAAATTTGTATTTCTTTGACCGTGCCTAAATGCCCTTGCGATTTGATGAGATCACCCACCCGAAAAGGTTTAAAAATGAGGATCACTACCCCTCCGGCAAGGTTTTGTAAGGTGCCACTTAGCGCCATGCCTATGGCCAAACCAGCTGCACCTAATAGAGCAATAAAAGAGGTCATCTCAATGCCAAGCATACCCAACGCACTAATGGCCAATAAAACTTTTAGCCCAATAGACGTTAAACTAATCAGAAAAGACCGCAGTGAAGGATCGGATTTACCCCTTTCTAAGAGTTTTTTCAGTAAGCGAATCATTAAACGAATCACCCATAAACCCAGCACCCAAACGAGGAGGGCACCAATTATTTTGGGGGCATATTGAAATACAAAATCTATAAATTTTTCTGAAAGCTGATCAAAAGGTAATTCCATAAAGCAAAGTAGGTTTTAAGAAGTTGAGGGAATCTATTTTGTTAATCTATCATAAAGAAATGCGTTTCATTGCATATAATTGCAATATTATTTTTTACTTTGAAGGGAAGCGGAAAAAAGGTGGGTTTTCATCGTTTCATTTGTTGGCTAGTTCAATTATAAAGAATTAAATCTAAACCGGTTATTAATTTTGCAAGATTCAAGACCCCATTACACATTTATTATTATCGGAAATGGGATTGCCGGCACTACCTTGGCACGGCAGATTCGGAAAAGGTCTACAGAAAGTATCTTAATTGTTTCGGAAGAAACACCCTATTTTTTTTCGCGTACTGCTTTGATGTATATTTTTATGGGGCACCTCCGCTTTGAAGATACGCAACCTTACGAAAACACTTTCTGGGCAAAAAATGACATTGCCCTATTACAAGCACGTGTAACAACTCTTTTGCCGGCAAAGAACAGTATTATCTTGGCTTCAGGAGAAACGATAAGCTATAGCACCTTGATTCTTGCCACCGGCTCTAAGCCAAAAATATTGCCTAATGTAAACACCCAAGGGGAGGCCATTCAAGGATTTTACCACAAATGGGATTTGGAAAAATTAGAACAATGGGCTGCCACCACTCAGCAGGCCGTGGTGGTGGGCGGTGGGCTCATTGGTGTTGAATTAGCCGAAATGCTCCACAGCCGTAAAATAGAAGTACATTATCTTATTAGAGATGCGTATTTTGGAGCCCATCTCCTTCCAACGGAAGAAGGTCAAATGGTGACAAAACACCTTCAAAAACATGGGATTCATCTATATTTAAATGACCGTCCGGAGCAGTTTATCTTGGATGATATACAACGCGTACAAGGGGTAAAAACTAAACGCGGAATCAAACTCCATTGTCAATGGGTGGGTTTGTCTATTGGGGTAAGTCCCAACTTGGATGGGTTTCAAGACAGCACCGTTATTATCAACAAAGGTGTGGTGGTGGATGAATACCTAAAAACAAACATCGACAACATTTATGCCATTGGCGATTGTGCTGAAATGGCTGTGCCCCCTTCGGGTCGAAAAAAAATTGAACCCGTTTGGTACAGCGGACGCGCCATGGGCGAAACCTTGGCCCAAACCCTCTGTGGCAATCCCACGGTCTATGATCCCGGGCCATGGTTTAATTCGGCCAAATTTTTTGATATAGAATACCAAACCTATGGACAGGTGAGCCTCCAACCAGAGGCTGAAAAAGAACACCACCTTTTTTGGCAACACCGGCACAAAAACTGTTCTTTGCGCTTGGCCTATGACCCAAAAACAAAGCGCTTTTTAGGAGTGCTTGCTTTAGGCATTCGCCTGCGCCACACGCATCTTGACCGTTGGTTAAGACGAGAAAAGAGTATTGCCTTTGTAATTAAACATTTATCCGAAGTCAGCTTTGATCCAGAATTCACCACAGATTATTTAAAAACAATGCCCTTCCATGCCCAATGGGAGGCTCTTCAAAAGAAATAAATTGATGCAGTCAAATATGAAAAAAAAGTGGTCTTTTGCAATAGGTTTAATAGGTTTACTTCTCTTAGCTTTTTCATTTTTTAATAAACAAATGCTCAGAGAACCCTTTGGTTTAATCGTTGCTTTTGGTTTAATGTCTGTGGGAGGTCTTTTCTATTTTAAGGCTCATTATGGCAAGACTCCACCAGGCATAAACAACAATGGGGTGTGGTTTAATGCCCTTACCGGCAGAGGGCTCTGGGGATGGGTTTTGGGCTTAGTCTTAACGGGGTTTTATGTGGCCCTTTATTGGTTTCCAGAAGTGTTAGGGTATGACCCAAAGGGGAGTAGTGGCATGGTTGCTTTTTTTGATCCTCTCAGTGTGGCTCTCAATGGCAAACCTGCCACACAATGGTTTTTATACGGCACACTCTATACCTTTGCCATCCTTTTGTTTGGTGTCAAATTTTTATGGAAATACAGACAAAACAACTATCAAATTATAAGAACCCTTTCGGTTATGTTTTTTCAATTGGGTTTTGCCTATTTTATTCCCGAATTGTTAAGCGCACTGCATCCCAACACCCCTTATTTTGCCAAAGACCTAAAAAATATGTGGCCCTTGCAATACTATTTTTTTGAAGAATGGCATTTAAACAATATGTTGCAAGGCGGGCGTTTGGGGAGCTTTTTTCTTGTCTTTGGACTACTGCTAATTTTTGTGATTTCACCCTTACTCACCTATTGGTTTGGCAAACGTTGGTATTGTTCTTGGGTGTGTGGTTGCGGCGGCTTGGCCGAAACAGCTGGAGATCCTTTTCGGCAATTGTCTAGTAAAAAAATAAGCGTTTGGAAGGTAGAACGCTGGATGATTCATGTTGTGTTGGTTTTTGTATCTATCACCACGCTGGCAGCTTTGTGGTCATTTATGACCCTGCATCCCGATGCTTTCTTCTTTAATCGCTATGAGTTTTTATGGAGCCTATTGGCTTTGGGCAGTACCGCTTTAGTTGGCCTTGGTTTGGCTATGCGTAAGGCATTTGACAAAACGGTGCAGTATAGCTTTTGGAGTGTTGGTGTCGTGTTATTAACCGCATTGACTATTCCTTTGTTTACTTCTCCCCAAGAGCTTTTCTATATTTCCCACCACAGCCTGCAACACAGCTATGGGTTTGCCATTGGAGCGGCCTTTTCGGGCGTTTTAGGGGTAGGCTTTTATCCTATATTGGGAAGCCGCGTATGGTGTCGCTTTGGTTGTCCGATGGCGGCTATATTGGGAGTACAACAACGCTTGTTTTCTCGTTTTAGAATAAGCACCAATGGCGGGCAGTGCATTTCTTGCGGCAATTGTTCTTCCTATTGCGAAATGGGTATAGATGTTCGGGCTTATGCCCAAAAATCAGAGCCCATTGTGCGTGCCTCCTGTGTGGGTTGTGGTATTTGCGCTACGGTTTGTCCTAGAGGGGTTTTAAAACTTGAAAATGGACCTGTAAGCACCCGAACGCTGGCCGAAGAGGATCGGTTTATTTTATGAAAAAAGAAACATTCCCCTCCATAAAAGTGATTATTCCCGCCCTCAATGAAGCCGCTTCTATTGGACGCGTATTGGCTGAAATTCCCACCCTTGTGGATGAAGTTGTGGTGGTGGACAATGGCTCTACCGATGCCACAGCAAAAGTGGCACAACAACACGGTGCCACAGTGTTGAAAGAATACAGAAGAGGATATGGCCATGCTTGCCTTTGTGGATTGGCTTATTTAGTGCAAAAACCTCCAGAAATTGTGGTTTTTTTAGACGGCGATTATTCCGATTTCCCTGCTGATTTAACTGCCCTAGTGACCCCCATTCTAGATCACAAAGTGGATTTTGCGCTGGGAGCACGAGTGGCTGCTAAAAGAAGTAATGGTGCGCTTACACTTCAACAAATTTTTGGCAATGGGTTAGCCTGTTGGTTAATGAAAATACTTTATGGTGGCACTTTCACCGATTTAGGCCCGTTTCGGGCCATTAAATGGGTAACTATACAGAGACTCCACAT
>JBMYZB010000015.1:0-19451 GCA_049609945.1 Flavobacteriaceae bacterium | reverse complement strand
AACTGAGGCCTTGGCATTTTATAAAAACCATCTCGACGTGCGTTTTGTTTCCAATGTTGAAGGAGACCATGTGCAAGAAAGCCTCAAAGGACTAAATCCCGAAACCACTCTTTTTGTGGTAGTGTCTAAAACTTTTACCACACAAGAAACGCTCAGTAATGCGCAAACCATTCGACAATGGTTTTTGGCCAATGCACCCGAATCGGCCATCGCTCAGCACTTTGTAGCCGTTTCTACCAATTTAGAAAAAATTAAAGCCTTCGGGATTGCTGAAGAGAATGTTTTTCCAATGAACGATTGGGTAGGGGGACGCTTTTCTCTTTGGAGTACGGTGGGACTTAGCATTTGTTTGGGTTTGGGACCCAACCATTTTGAGGCTTTACTGCAAGGTGCGGGTGAAATGGATCAGCATTTTAGAGCAACCCCTTTTGAAGACAATCTTCCTGTGCTCTTAGCCTTACTAAGTATTTGGTATAACAACTTTTGGGAAGCTGAAACAGAAGTGTTGGTTCCCTACACACAATATTTAAGAAGCTTGCCTGCTTATTTACAACAAGCTATCATGGAAAGCAACGGTAAAGGGGTTGACCGCAATGGCAACGCAGTAGACTATCAAACAGGCAACATTGTTTGGGGAGCCCCCGGCACCAATGCTCAACACGCCTTTTTTCAACTGTTGCACCAAGGCACCAAACTGATTCCAGCAGACTTTATCGGGTTTAAAAAATCACTCTATGGCAATGCCGACCATCAAGCCAAATTAATGGCCAATTTTATTGCCCAAACAGAGGCGTTGATGAAAGGTAAATCCGCCCAAACCGTGGCTGCAGAACTTCTTGACAAAGGATTGTCTTCTGAAGAAGCTCAAAAAATTATTCCCTTCAAAGTGTTTGAAGGCAACAGACCAACCAATACGCTGTTAATAGAACAACTAACCCCTAAAAGTCTAGGTGCGCTTATTGCATGCTATGAACATAAAATTTTTGTGCAAGGTATATTATGGAATATATTTAGTTATGACCAATGGGGCGTAGAATTAGGAAAACAATTGGCAAATGTGGTTTTAGACGATTTTCAAACACCAAACACACAACCACATGATCCGTCCACTACTCGATTGATCGAATTAATCAAAAAGAGCTAGTCAAAACGTAGGTCTTTAATTTTAAGTTGTAAGCTTACTTGGTTATTGAAGTGATTCTCTTCTACCGTATAACAGATGGAAAAGGGGTTTTGCGATTTAATGGCTAATAAATTGGATGCTTGATTAAAACCAATGCCTGTAAAGGTGGCCCCAGAAGGATCGGTAAGTTCTAATCTCAAATGGGCCTGATCTTGACCCACAGCACGTGAGCCTCCGGTGTCTTTACATTGATGAGTAACCAAAACAGGACGCATATTTTGAGGGCCAAAAGGAGCCATTTGTGCCATAATTCGACACACTTTTGGGCTGATTTGATCCAAAACTACTTCTAGGTCATAAATCAATTGTGGTGCTCTTTGGTCTGGTTTAATCTGGGCTTGTACAAAAGCCTCAAAACGGTTTTTAAAGGCTTCCAATTGGTGGGTTTCTAATGTTAATCCAGCAGCATATTTATGTCCGCCAAATTGCAGTAGAGTGTCTTGGCAGGCTTCCAAAGCGCAATACACATCAAAACCTCTCACAGAACGCACCGAGCCTGCCCAATGGTCTCCTGATTGGGTCAAGACCACCGTAGGTCTATAATATTGCTCTATTAATCTAGACGCCACAATACCGATAACTCCTTTGTGCCAATGCGCATCAAATACTACTGTGGTGTACGCTTCTTGGCTTTGTGAAGCTTGTGCTAAGGCCTCTTGGGTAATTTTTTCTTCTTTAGAACGCCGTTCAGAATTGTTAAATTCGATAGTGCGGGCTAAGGGTTTTACCTCTTCCGAAGTAGTGGCCGTGAGCAGATCCACTGCTTTTATAGCATGTTCCATGCGCCCGGCGGCATTAATTCTAGGAGCTAACTTAAACACCAGATCAGATACTGTAGCTTTGTTTTTTAACTCCTTAAAAAAATAGGCAATGCCAGGGCGCGGTGCTTGATGCAATTGTTGTAAGCCAAAATAAGTTAAAATCCTATTTTCATCTATTAGAGGTACAATGTCTGCTACAATGGCTGTAGCCACCAAATCTAAATAAGGCATTAATTGCTCTTGTGTAGCACCCTGAGGTTGCATAAGGGCTTGCACTAATTTAAATCCGATGCCACAGCCACAAAGCCCATCAAAAGGATAGGCGCAGTCTGCTTGTTTAGGATCTAATATGGCAACAGCAGAAGGCAACTGATTTCCGGGTTGATGATGGTCACAAATAATAAAATCGATGCCTAGAGAATTTGCATAGGCCACTTGATCTATAGCTTTAATCCCACAATCTAAGGAAATGATAAGGGAAATACCTTCGGCTTGAGCCGTATTAATGCTCTTTTTAGATATCCCGTAGCCTTCCGAATATCGATCAGGGATATAGCAAACCACCTCCGCCAGAGTATTTAAATAAGAATAGACCAAAGCCACTGCGGTGGTACCATCCACGTCATAATCGCCATAGATCATAATTTTTTCTTTGGATGTAATAGCGGATTCAATGCGAGCCACGGCAAGATCCATGTCTTTCATCAAAAAAGGATCATACAATGCCTCCCATTGGGGTCTAAAAAAAGCCTTGGCATTGGCATAAGTGGTAATCTTTCGTTGCGCCAATAATTGGGCAATAAGACTTGGCACTTGGAGCGCTTCTTGCAAGGCACTTACCTCTTGGTGATCTGCAGGGGCTGTGGGTTTCCAAATCATCAATTCAATTGTTTAAGCCGGCCAAACACAAAACCAATTCGCCTTTGGGGGGGGTTTTTTCAAAATATTCGAGAGCTGCAGATAGTGTCGTAGAATAAGTGGTTTCATGCAATTTGGTTAATTCTCTAAGCACCACAATATTTCGCTCCGGGCCAAAATGAGTATTCAATTGTTGGAGGGTTTTTAGGAGTTTATGCGGACTTTCATAGAGCACAATAGTGCGTTTTTCCTGAGCCAAGAAGTCCAGTCTTTTTTTTCTTCCTTTTTTGGGGGGGAGAAAGCCTTCAAAAACAAATCGATCAGACGGCAATCCACTTTGCACCAAAGCTGGAATTAAAGCTGTAGCACCAGGCAAACATTCAACAGGAATCTGGTGGGCAAGAGCAGCCCGAATGAGTAAGTAACCAGGATCTGAAATGCCCGGGGTGCCAGCGTCTGAAATAAGTCCAATGCTTGTGCCTGCCTGCATTCGGTCTATAATTGATCGTAATTTTTTATGTTCATTAAACATATGAAAGCTTTCGCAAGGTGTTGTAATTTTATAATGCTTTAGTAATTTTCGACTGGTTCGGGTATCTTCTGCCAAAATGAGATTTACCTCCTGTAATTTTCGCAACCCCCTTAGGGTAATGTCTTCAAGGTTTCCTATTGGCGTGGGTATAACAAATAATTTAGACATATAAGAACAGTGCCTATGAGGGCATTTTATTTTAGGCTGGCTCTTCAAAATGAAGTTCTACCAAACTTAAAAAACGGGTTTCATAGGCCTCTTTTCCTTCCCAATGATTGTATTCTGGCTTTACCATTTCTTTAATAAACTTGTGAGCCTCTTTCCAAGTGGAGTAGGTCATCATTTGTTGAATCACCCGCTGGTAGTCCTCTCTTTGATTATTGAACAAATGCTTAATAAAAGCTATACGATCATTCAAATCAATTTTTAAGCTTTTAGAAAAACGGTCATTAAGGTTTTTTGAATGTGTTGATTGAGAGCCAATTTGCTTTTTGTCAAGGGGTTGTTTTTTTTCAAATACTGGAGGAGAAACCACTTCTTGAAAAAGCTCTTCCGACAAGCCTTGATCTGGCATTTCAGTTAAAATATCGTTAATGGTGTCCATCAATGGGGGAACACTTCGGTCTTCTTCTTCCATTTCTTGCACTGGTTGTTGGCTAGTAAAAGAGACGTTTTCTAATTTGGCAACTGCGTCCTTAAGATGAGATTCATGGGTTTCCCATGTGGCATCTCGTTTATTTTCTTGTCTCAAAAAAACGTAAATACTCAAAAGTTCATGAAGAGATTTTGCTTTTTCTTTCCACAGGAGAGGATCTTGGGTGCTGGGGGCATCAATAATTTCATTGGCAAGATCTTGCATCAAATTTTTTATTCTTTCAATCATTTTAACGTATTTTCAAGCCATCAGAATTCATATCTTTGTAATAAGGGGGGCTTTTTGGTTAGTAGTTTGTTTTCAAGCAGAAAATTACAAAAATGTTTTTAGAAAATACGGTAAACCCAAAGGAACAATTTGGTTGGATTGAAGTGATTTGTGGATCGATGTTTTCCGGTAAAACCGAAGAATTGATTCGACGCCTAAAACGAGCCCAATTTGCTCAACAAAAAATTGAAATTTTCAAACCCGTGGTTGATGTTCGATATGACGATAGTTTGGTAACTTCACACGATGCTAATCAGATCTTATCTACTCCTGTCCCAGCAGCAGCAAACATTGCTTTGTTGGCTGATGGTTGTGATGTAGTGGGCATAGACGAAGCTCAGTTTTTTGATGATGAAATTGTTCAAGTCTGCAATGCCATGGCCAACAGCGGTGTGCGTGTGATTGTGGCGGGATTGGATATGGACTATAAAGGCGAGCCTTTTGGCCCCATGCCCGCCTTAATGGCCACTGCAGAGTATGTTACAAAAGTGCATGCCATTTGCACTAGAACAGGAAATTTAGCTCAATATAGTCATCGTATCACCGCTGAAGACAGTCAAGTACTTTTAGGCGAAAAAGAGCATTACGAGCCTCTTTCAAGAGCTGCTTTTTTCAAAGCCATGCAAACCGACCAAAAAAAGAAAACACTTTCCAAAAAAGAAAAAAACGGTGAATAAACTCCATCTTTATCGCTCGCATTTAACCCATAATTACAAGCATATTAAAAGTCTACTAAAGTCTTCAACGGCTTTGATTGGAGTAGTTAAAGCTAATGCCTATGGGTCAGAAGCTATAGCCATTGCACAGCACCTAGAAAAGCTCGGCATTGATCAATTGGCCGTGGCCTACACCGCAGAAGGCGTATCACTTAAAAAAGTAGGTGTTCAATGCCCCATTATGGTGTTTTATCCAAAGTATGATGAACTTGAAACCCTGCTGGAATATGACTTAGAGCCAGTGGCCTACAGTTTTAGAATTTTAGATCGGCTTAACCAATTGGCACTAAAAACCCAAACCACTCCACACCCCCTTCACCTCAAGTTTAATACTGGCTTAAATCGGTTGGGTTTTTTAACCTCCGAAGTATCAAAGGTTTTTTCAAAAATCAATCCAAAGGCATTTGCCATAAAAAGTATTTATTCTCATTTAGCCGCCAGTGAAGAACCCCGACCATCGGCCATTTGTGAGGCGCAACTAGCCCAATTTAGCCATCTAAAAAGCGAATGTCAAAAAAGGCTTTCAAGCTCTGCTCAGTTTCATTTACTGAACAGCTCGGGTGTTTTTAATTATCCCGAATACCACTTTGATGCTGTGCGATGTGGCCTTGCACTTTATGGTTTTGCTAACCATCCCGATTGGGATGCAAAGTTAAAACCAATTGCCCGGTTAACTTCATGCATACTTCAGATTCACAATGTTGCCAAGGGTACCTCGGTGGGCTATAATTCGGGGTGGGTGGCTCCAAAAGCTGCTCGAATAGCCACCTTGCCCTTAGGCCATGCTGATGGCATTAGTCGTTATTTTGGTCAAGGGCGAGTGGCCGTAAGCATCAACGGGAAAAAAGCCCCCATTGTGGGCAATGTATGTATGGATATGGTGATGGTGGATGTTTCTGATATAGATTGTGTAGAAGGCGATGAAGTTGAATTTTTTGGAAAAGGAAACTCAGCTCAAAACGTGGCCGAGCATGGTGGTACGATTGTCTATGAATTACTTTCCAATGTAGGGCCACGTGTGGAACGAATCTTACACCCTTAACAAATTGTTTGATTTGCAACATTTTAGCAAACTGTTGAAATAACAATTCGCTTGCATTGCAGTCTAAGTTAAATCCTACTACATTTGAGCAAAATTTAAAAAATGAAATTAGCTGTAGTGGGTGCCACTGGAATGGTGGGCCATGTGATGTTAAAAGTTTTAGAAGAACGCAACCTACCTATTGATGAACTTTTGTTGGTTGCCTCCGCTCGATCTGTAGGAAAAACCCTTTCATTTAAAGGTAAACCACACCCAGTAATTGGGTTAGAAGAGGCCGTGGCTGCCCAACCTGATCTGGCCTTGTTTTCTGCCGGGGGTGACACCTCACTTGAATGGGCTCCCAAGTTTGCTGCGGTGGGTACCAAAGTGATCGATAATTCTTCGGCCTGGCGTATGGATCCCAATGTCAAATTGGTGGTTCCCGAAATTAATGCAAGTGCCCTCACTCCAGAAGATATGATTATTGCTAACCCCAATTGCTCAACCATTCAGATGGTGATGGCTTTGGCACCACTACATCAAAAATATGGAATCATACGATTGGTGATTTCTACCTATCAATCCATTACAGGCACTGGAGTGAAAGCTGTTGAACAATTGGAAAATGAAGCCACCGGAAAAGAAGGTGCCAAGGCCTATCCGCATCCCATCCATAAAAACGCACTGCCTCATTGTGATGTGTTTCTAGAAAATGCCTACACCAAAGAGGAAATGAAACTGGTGCATGAGACACGAAAAATTTTAGATTCGCCCAACATGGCCATCACAGCAACAGCCGTGCGTATTCCCGTGGTGGGTGGCCACAGCGAATCCGTTAATATAACCTTTGAAAAAAGTTTTGAACTAGAAACGATTAGAACATTACTTAGGACAAGCCCCGGCGTGGAAGTTTTAGATAATCCTCAAAAAAATGAATATCCCATGCCGCTTCAAGCCGCTGACCAAGATGCTGTTTTTGTGGGGCGTATCCGCCACGATGAGTCAATTGAAAATGGATTAAACCTGTGGATTGTAGCTGATAATTTAAGAAAGGGAGCTGCAACTAATACCGTTCAGATTGCCGAATATTTAATTGCAGAAAAGCTGTTGTAAACGCTTATTGTTGCACTGCTAAAATACGCTCCACCTCAGGTTTAATAAGGCTCTTCCAAAGGGCATATCCCGCTTTATTCAAATGCAATTTATCTTTCCGAAATAATTCGTTTTTGGGCTCCCCAGCCGCATTTAAGAAGTGAGGCGTGGTTTCCAGAAAATAAATATTTTTATGGGTTTCACAATAGGCTTTTAAACTAGCGTTTAGGGTGTTAATTTTCGGCCATAGATGCCACCGGCCTTCTGTGGGTGTAATGGAGAGCTGCACTATGGGAATAGCAGGATGCTTTTTTCGTATACGCCTCACCACATAATCAAAATTTTTCAGGATTTTTTCGGTGCTTTCATCGGCCTTGCTTTGACTGATGTCGTTAGCCACAAAACAAACTACCATGCTCAGATCATGTTGGTTTAGAATAGTGTCAACAAAAAAAATCAGGTCTCGAAAATGAGCGCCTCCATAACCTCGCTGAATTATAGGTAAGGGTGTCATATCTTCCACCAAAGTTTTCCACAACCGAATGCTAGAACTACCCATAAACAGAATAGACCCCGGGGCATAAGTTGTTGAATCATCGAGTTGTTTGAACTTTTCTATTTCTGGTAGTGCCCATGCATAGGTCTTTTCATCATATTGCTTGAGAGGTGAGCATCCACTTAAGAGCAAAAAGATGCTAAAAAAGGGTGTTGAAAAAACCCTAAGTGCTTTCATATTTAATCTTCAATACTAAAATCTTCCATAAACTTGGTGGTGTAATTGCCCGACACATAATCGGGATGTTCCATAAGTTTTTGATGGAAAGGAATGGTGGTTTTAATGCCTTCAATCACAAATTCATCCAAGGCTCTTTTCATTTTATGGATGGCTTCTTCTCGAGTTTGAGCAGTGCTAATCAACTTGGCGATCATGGAATCATAGTGCGGAGGAATAACATAGCCACTATATACATGAGTGTCTAACCGAATGCCGTGTCCACCGGGGAAGTGTAAGGTTTCTATTTTACCTGGGGAAGGTCTAAAATCGTTGAATGGGTCTTCAGCATTAATACGACATTCTATGGAATGGAGTTTTGGCAGATAATTTTTTCCAGAAATAGGCACTCCAGAAGCCACCATAATTTGTTCTCTTATCAAGTCAAAATCAATCACCTGCTCCGTGATGGGGTGTTCCACCTGAATGCGGGTGTTCATTTCCATAAAATAGAAATTTTTATGTTTATCTACTAAAAACTCTATGGTTCCTGCGCCTTCATAACTAATAAATTCAGCCGCTTTTACAGCTGCTTCGCCCATTTTTTTTCGAAGTTCTTTGGTCATAAAAGGAGACGGCGTTTCTTCGGTCAGTTTTTGGTGGCGGCGTTGTACAGAACAATCGCGTTCTGACAAATGACATGCTTTACCAAATTGATCCCCTACCACTTGAATTTCGATGTGACGGGGCTCTTCAATAAGTTTTTCGAGATACATATCATCGTTACCAAAAGCAGCTTTGGATTCTTGGCGAGCACTTTCCCACGCTTTTTCGAGTTCTTCTTCTTTCCAAACGGCACGCATACCTTTTCCTCCACCTCCAGCGGTGGCTTTTAGCATTACTGGATAACCCACCTCTTTGGCCAAACTTTGGCAAGTTTCAAAGGAAGGAATAATTCCCTCTGAACCCGGTATAGTGGGAACCCCAGCAGCTTTCATAGTGGCTTTTGCTGTGGCCTTATCACCCATTTTTTCGATCATTTCTGCCGAAGCACCAATGAATTTGATATCGTGTTCTTCACAGATTTTTGAAAATTTGGCATTTTCGGATAAAAACCCATAGCCTGGATGAATAGCATCTGCATTGGTAATCTCGGCAGCGGCAATGATATTGGCCATTTTGAGATAGGACTCGGCACTGGGTGCGGGACCAATACACACGGCTTCATCGGCAAAACGGACATGTAAACTTTCTTCATCGGCCTTGGAATAGACGGCCACAGTTTTTATGCCCATTTCTTTACAGGTACGAATCAATCGCATGGCGATTTCTCCCCTGTTAGCAATTAATATTTTTTTAAACATGATGCTACAATTAAGAGGGGTCGATCACAAATAAGGGTTGATCAAACTCAATGGGGGTTGCGTCATCTGCAAGAATTTTCACAACTTTTCCACTGATTTCAGATTCAATTTCATTAAATAGTTTCATGGCTTCCACAACGCATAAAACATCACCGGGTTTTACCATGTCACCTACCTCAACAAAAACAGGTTTATCTGGAGATGCTTTTCTATAAAATGTTCCAATCATGGGTGATTTGATAGTAATCAAATTGTCTTCTGCAGCTTCTGGGGATGCTACTTCTTGGGTTTTTACAGGTGGCGTTTCAGCCAAAGCCGTTTGCTCTACTGCTGCAGGAGCAGGGAGTGCCACAGGCACTTGTTGCACTATAGCTGTCCCTTCTGTTCGGTCAGCTCCTTTGGTCTTGATAGTGATTTTGAAATCATCCATCTCCAATTTTACTTCTTGTGCCCCTGATTTGGCCACAAATTTAATTAGGTTTTGAATTTCTTTAATATCCATAAATCTTACAGTTGTTTATTTTTAATAGGCCCAACGTAAATAGGCAGCACCCCATGTAAAACCGCCTCCAAAAGCGGCAAAGAGGAGTTTATCTCCACAACGGAATTGCGATTCATAATCATACAAAAGCAGTGGAATGGTGGCAGCTGTTGTATTTCCATAGCGTTCAATATTCATTAAAACTTTGTCATCTGTCAAACCGGCTTGTTTGGCCGTTGCATCAATAATTCTTTTGTTCGCTTGGTGAGGCACAAGATAATTAATTTCTTCACTCCTTAAGTGATTGCGTTCTATAATTTTTTGAACGGCCTCTGCCATTTCGGAAACAGCATATTTAAATACGGTTTTACCATCTTGATAAAGATTGTGCCAACCTTCATTGAGCGTTTCATGAGTGGTGGGATTTACAGATCCCCCAGCCTTAATCAAAAGAGATTCTCTAGCAGCCCCATTGCTTTTAAAATATTCGTCTTCCCAACCAAATTCATTCGATGAAGGCTCTATGAGCACTGCTCCTGCCCCATCACCAAAAATGATGCAAGTGGTTCGGTCTTTATAATTTACGATAGATGACATTTTATCGGCTCCTATCAATAGTACTTTTTTATAGCGCCCACTTTGGACATAAGCCATAGCCACACTCAAACCATAAAGAAATCCTGAACAGGCTGCGCTGAGGTCAAAAGCAAAGGCTTGTATGGCTCCCAAAGATGAGGCTACATAGGCGGCTGTTGCTGCCACTGGATAATCTGGCGTTACGGTGGCCACTAAAACCAAATCTAGGGTGGTAGGGTCTATCTTTTTTTTCTCAATAAGATCTATCCCCGCTTGAATGGCTAAATAAGAAGTGCCTTGGTGGGGCTCTTTTAAGATACGTCGTTCTTTTATTCCAGTTCGTGATAGGATCCACTCGTCTGTGGTGTCTACCATTTTTTCTAAATCTTGATTGCTCAAAATTGTTTTGGGAACATAGCCGCCCACTCCTGTAATTGCTGCCTTCACCATTCTTTAATCAACTTTTATGCAACGCATTAAATTGTTTTATGAATCAAAAATAAGGGTAGTATTTTTGTTTGAAATGGGATATTTCCAACAACCTAGTGTCACGACAACTATACACTATGAACTTGAGAAATCAGGCTTCGGCTACAGCGGCGTCAATAAGTACTTTGCCTCTGTAGTAGAGTTTTCCTTCGTGCCAATGGGCGCGGTGATACAAGTGGGCTTCTCCAGTAGTGCCGCAAGTGGCAATCTGACGTGGGCTGGCTTTGTAGTGCGTTCTTCTTTTATCTCTACGCGTTTTTGATATTTTTCTTTTTGGATGTGCCATTCGTTTATATTTTCTATAATAAATCTTTCAATTTGTTCCATCGAGGATCATTTTGGCCCCCCATGGGTGATGCTTTTGGTTCAAGGGTTTTGAGTTTATCAAGAATTTCTGATTGTAAGCTACCGTCAGCTATGCCAGGGTGCTCTAACTTGGGTGGAATGGCCAATACGATCATTTCATATATTGGTTGTGCTACGTTTATTTTGTAAGTGCCCTCCGGTAAAATTAAAATCTCATCGGTGGAAGCCTCCGGATTCCCAAATTTTATGAGCTGTGTCCAAGTGGGTGCTATTTCTAAGTCAAAGGGCTCTGTTGTAACATCACATGAAACACGCACATGTCCTTTTGCTGTAAAATGCAGCTCTAAAATACGTTCCTTTTTATCAAACGCTAAAGTAACATCTAGCACTGCCTCATGAAATTCTCTAAAATCAAAACCTTCAAAGAACGAATTGTCTAAGGGATAATCAAATTGGTGTATTCCATTTTTTAAACCAACAAACGGAATGTCAAACGCATCCAACTTTTCCATCCTACGACAATTGGTGCGCAAATTTATAAAAAAAATGTATATCGAAGCTATTTAATTAATGATCTATGCGTTTTTGCTCTAGGCTGTTTTTCCTCTTGTTTTATTGATTTTAAGTTACTAACAAAAAGAAACTTCATTAACCGCTTCACTTCCTAATTTAGTTTTGTCAGTAGCTAAAGATCAATGGCTAGAACATTTTTCGTTTTTACAGCATCTTTTCAGTGGCTTTGCCCCATTTGGAGCAATTGGCCAATGAATACTGGATAATATTGTGAATCTAGTTATACCGTTAGCATGAATTACCACCTCAGCAATGGTTTCATTCACCAAGGCTGTTCAAGCTCCATGTTGCCAAAGAGTGAGTAATCCGGTTATACTTTAAATTAGAAGATATAGAAGGTTAGAATTTGCCCTAGAAAGAAGAACTGGTAGGATTGTATCCTGATTATGTCGGTATTTGGAAGCTTTTTAACTTGTGCTTAAATGTATTATTAATTACTTAAAAATTGTGCGGACAATAGCTATTTTCCATACTTCCGTCGTTATATAGATCCAAAATAGCATAGCCGGGTGGGGTACGAAGGTACCAATACTTTTGTGCTGAATTTTCATCCCCTTCACCCCACCAAAAACCGCTCAAAGACCCATTACAATAAAAATCAACATTATTATAAGTAGTTCTGTCCAACATATGCATATGTCCACTGATAGAACTTATTTTTTTGTCTTTATGCTTGTAGAAAAGCTTTGCTAACTCCGCAGCATCTGTGTGATTTCCTCCACCCCCTACGATTGTCGTTGCACTCAAAATAGGATAATGAGACATCATGATCACCGGTGTTCCAGAAGGCAGTGAGTTAAGTTCATTCTCTAACCATTCCCATTGTTCTTTGTCAATAGAACCTGCATTTTTATTATTACTATCCAAAACAATAAAATGCCATCCCATCTTACTTAGTCCATAATATCTGTTGGGTATTCCCAATTGCTTTACAACATAATCTTTCCCATACATTGGATCAGTTTTATCAGGAGCGGCCCACCACATATCATGGTTTCCAAGGCAGCTATATATTTCATAACCAGATAATTCACTGATTGAGTTGTACCAAGTTTTCCACTGATCGTTGACACTTTCTCTCGTTATGTGGGAATAGTCAGCAGCCATAATGGAATCTCCTCCATTTAGAACAAAATCGATCTTATGGGTTTTAATCTCTTCTATACAATTTTTGAATCTGTTCGGCACATTATCGATAGAGTGTAAATGAACATCAGTGATATGTGCTATTCTTAAAAGATGTCCTTTTTTTTTCGGGAATAGGTTTATCAATTTTTGAAATAACTTGAATTGGAGAAACCGTAACCATTCCCAATCCTACTCCAAATGATTTAATTGCTTTTCTTCTATTCATAATACTTTCAATTTGTTTATACAAGGTGTCTTAACCATGGTTAGTAATGTTTTAAGTTTTGGGGCCCAAAATGTGTCAAGAATATCAAATTGAAAACTATCGTCAGAAAAGCCTAGGTGTTCCCATTTGTAAAAAAGGTATAAAATTTAATTAATTTTTCTGTTATGAAACTACCGAGTTTTAAATATAGAAAAATTATATATATTGAAACAACTTAATTATTTTTTATGCGCTTTTGTTCTAGATTGTTTTTACCTCTTGTTTTATTGATGATGGGATGCCAACAAAAAGATAATTCGTTTAAGGCAACACCTCCAAACATAGTTTGGTTAGTTGCTGAAGATCAGTCGCCAGAACACTTTCCGTTTTATGGTAATCCAACAGTCTTATTACCACACCTAGAACAATTGGCCAAAGATGGAGTGCTCTATCAAAACGCTTACAGTCCGGTGCCTGTTTGTGCCCCTGCAAGAAGCGCCTTAATCACAGGGCTCTATCCAACCACTTTAGGTACGCACAATATGCGAACCTACAATGGTTACAAAAAAGAAAATGAACCCACCCTCAACATTCCCAGCTATTCCCCTGTTGTGCCGGAAGGCGTTAAAATATTTACAGAATATTTGAGAGCTGCTGGCTATTATTGCACCAACAACGCCAAAGAAGATTATAATTTTAAAGCTCTAGCGTCAGCTTGGGATGACAGCAGCAAAAAAGCTCATTGGCGCAACCGCCCAAAAGAGGCTCCCTTTTTTGCTGTGTTTAATTTTGGCATTACGCATGAGTCACAAATTTGGAAACAAGCAAACAAACCACTTTTGGTAGAACCTGATAGCCTCATAGTACCTCCCATTTTTCCTGATAATGATGTGATTCGAAAAGATTTGGCTGTCAATTACTCCAATCTTATTCGCCTCGATAGACAAATAGGAAAAGTGATTGAGCAGTTAAAAGCCGACGGATTATATGAAAACACCCTCTTGTTTTTCTATGGTGACCATGGGGGGCCCTTTCCTCGTCATAAAAGAGCGCTTTATGAAACGGGTATTAAAGTGCCTTTAGTCATTAAACTGCCTCAAAACGCCAAGGCAGGAACCCAAGAAGATCGACTTGTGAGTTTTATAGATTTTGCACCCACTTTACTTTCTGTGGTTGGAATTGAACCACCAAAAATCATGCAAGGCAACCCTTTTTTGGGAAGTTATAAAACACCTGCTCCTGAATTTATTTTTGCAAGCTCAGATCGTTTTGATGAAACCGTAGATCGATTACGAGCCGTTCGTTATGGACACTACAAGTATATCCGTAATTTTAATCCCAACATTACAAATGCTTTACCTAATACATACAGATCACAAATGCCCATGATGCAAAACATGCGACAGCTTTGGGAAGCTAACAAACTACCCGAACCTGTTGGGCGATGGTTTGCCACCCCCAAACCCGAAGAGGAACTATACGATTTGCGACAAGACCCCTATGAACTCAATAATTTGGCAGCAATGCCCGCACTAAAAGACACCTTAGTGTTTTTAAGAAACTCCCTTGACCAATGGATGCTAGAAAGCAGTGATATGGGAGCTATACCCGAAAAAGAAATCATTAAGCAGTTTTTTCCGGAGGGTATTCCACCAAAATTGGAACCCCTATCTTTTAACAAAGAAGAAAACCAAATTACTTTAAGCCATCCTGACCTAGGCAGCACCATTATTTGGAAAAAGCAAGGTGACAGTATTTGGTCTATTTACAAAAAGCCTCTTAGGACAAAATTTCCCCTAGAAGCCCAATCTGTTCGCATTGGCTATAAGAGTAGTGAAATTCTTAGGATCCCTTAGGCAGAGGTGTCTTTGGCTTGAGTTAATGTTAGGGCTTCTTTGCGATTAAAAAATACTTTTCGAGCAACAAAAAGGGCTTCCAAAAAAGAGCTTTTGTCTGCTTTCTTTTTCCCCGCAATGTCAAAACCCGTGCCATGATCTGGTGAGGTTCGCACCGCCTCTAATCCAGCGGTAAAATTGACTCCATTACCAAAAGAAAGGGTTTTAAAAGGGATAAGACCTTGATCATGATACATAGCCAAAACCGCATCGAAATACTTATGTTGTTGCGCACCAAAAAAACCATCGGCGGCATAAGGACCAAAAACCATTTTTCCTTGATCAAAATAATGGGTCACAACGGGTCTAATTATTGCATCATCTTCTTGGCCAATCACACCTTGATCTCCATTGTGGGGGTTGAGACCCAAAAGAGCTATTTTAGGTTTATTGATTCCAAAGTCTTTTTTTAAACTACTTAAAAGCAAGTCAATTTTTTGTTTTAAAAGCGATTCGGACAGCGCTTGTGATACTTTTTGAAGGGGGATGTGATCGGTCACTAAAGCCACTCTAAGAGAATCGTGAACCATAAACATCAGGCTTTCTCCATTAAGCTTTTCAGCCAAAAAATCAGTATGTCCTGGGTATTGAAACCCTGCTTTTTGCATGGCTTGCTTCTGAATAGGTAAGGTTACTAAAACATCCACCCTCTTTTTTTGCAAGGCTGCAACAGCGGCTTCCAAAGAGGCAATGGCAATTTTGCCTGCTTTTTCAGAAACAGCCCCATAATTCACTTCAAAGGATTCTTTAGAAACTGAGATCACATTGAGTTTAGATTTGTGTGGGTTCTCACCCAAGGTTAGGGGTATTAAATCGGTGTGTAGGGAAAAATTTTTTCGTTCGGATTTTAAAAGGGTTACATCGGCAAACACCAGTGGGGTAAAAAAATCAAACATGCGCTTGTCTTCAAAAACCTTTAACAAGAGTTCAATACCGATTCCATTTGGATCGCCAATGCTTATTCCAACTTTAATTTTGTCACTTGTTCGCATCAAGCTGTAATTAATAGTTATTTTTGAGCTGCAAATGTAATTAAATATAAGCGGATGTTTACAGGAATCATAGAAGCTTTTGGCGAAGTAAAGGGGTTAGAAAAAGAAGGTGAAAATTTACATATTACACTAAACAGTGACTTAGCTTTTGAGCTTAAAGTTGATCAAAGTTTAGCCCACAATGGCGTTTGTCTAACAGTGGTTGAATGTAACGCCTCTCAATTCACAGTAACAGCCATAAAAGAAACTTTAGACAAAACCAATCTCAACCAACTCAAATTAGGGTCAAAAATAAATTTAGAGCGAGCCATGGTCGCTGGGGCACGTTTTGATGGGCACATGGTTCAAGGACACATAGATCAAGTGGCTCGTTGCGTGGCCGTTAAAGAAGAGTCCGGCAGTTGGCGGTTTAGTTTTGCTTTTGAGCCAAAAGAGGGAAATGTGTTGATCGAAAAAGGGTCTATTACTGTCAATGGAGTGAGTCTCACCTTAGTAGATGTTAAATCAAACCTTTTTTCTGTAGCCATTATTCCCTACACCTATCAGCACACCAATTTTCATGAAATAGAAGTAGGCTCTTTTGTTAACCTAGAATTTGACATGATTGGAAAATACATTGCAAAGCTTCATTCTCAGTGATAAATTTAATATATTTAGTGAAAAACTAAATTGAATGGATTTATTACAATTAACTACTTTTTTAATTTCACTTGCTGCCATATTTTCGATCATAAACCTACGTATTTTAAAACTTCCTCAAACCATAGGCTTAATGATACTAGCCATAGCCTTGTCTGCTGTGGTGCTAATAGGAGGCTTAATCTCACCTGAATTTTTATCGGCAGCCACTTCCCTCACACAACAATTTGATTTTAGTGATTTGTTAATTAATGTCATGTTACCCTTTTTGCTTTTTGCCGGAGCCATTAGTGTAAATGTTTACGAACTGCTTCATGATAAATGGACCATTTTGCTCTTGGCTAGTTTTGGAGTAGTATTTTCTACATTTGCAGTTGGGACAGGTGTTTTTTGGATCATTCAACAACCCGTTTTTGGGCTTGAGGCACTTGGTCTTAGCTATGTAGATTGCCTTCTCTTTGGTGCATTAATTGCTCCAACAGATCCCATTGCTGTTTTGGCAATGGTCAAAAAAATGAACCTTTCGTCTGTAACTGAAACCCGTATTGCTGGAGAATCATTATTTAATGATGGCATTGGGGTGGTCGTTTTTTTAACGCTATTAAGCATCAAAATGGAGGGTATCGAAAATGTTACTCCACAAAGTGTTGGCTTTCTCTTCGTAAATGAAGTGGTGGGCGGCATTATTTTAGGGGCTGTGATGGGCTACTTAGGCATGAAATTAGTAGAATACATTGAAAATGAACACGTTGAATTGGAGGTAATCATAACTTTATCTTTAGTGTTATTGGCGCCCCTGATCTCCCATATTTTTCATTTTTCAGCGGTTTTAGCGGTAGTCGTAATGGGCTTATTTATGAATCAAAATATTGATTCAGACAAAAATGAAGAAGGTTTGCAAAGAGCAATGGGAGACTATGTCTATAAATTTTGGCACCTTTTGGATGAAACCCTAAATGCCATTTTATTTATTCTTATTGGCTTAGAAATCATTCCAATCCTCCAAAATTTTGCACCGCCTTATCTTTTTATTATTTTATTGGTGATTGTCTTGGTGGTTGTATCAAGAGGTGTGGGGGTATTTTTACCCATCAAATTGCTTTCATTTAAAAAGCAATTTGAAGAAAAAACAGCTTTAATCATCACCTGGGGAGGCCTCCGAGGTGGTCTCAGCATTGCCTTGGCCTTAAACCTCCCTGATAGTATTGGAGAAGGCAAAGACCTAATTTTAATTCTAACCTATGCGGTGGTTTTATTCACCATTTTGGTGCAAGGCCTTACTTTGAAAAAAATTGTAAAAACCTAAATGCATAGCAAAAACATTTTTTATAATTTTATAGTCAGTTAATGCTGTGACAACAGCCATGTTTAATTTAATGTAGAAAGGAGGTGTCATATGTCTAGTGATAATTATATAAGGAACTTTAGACTATGGATGCCTGCAAAAGCACCCTTCTAAATTTCCTTTTTACGATAAAAGCGAGTCGATGGGCTCGCTTTTTTAATGCCGTTATAAATGAAGAATATTCCCCACGTAGATCTCAACCTATTTATTGAGGGATCAAGAAAAGAGCAAAAAGACTTTGTAAAGGCCATAGGCCAAGCCTTTGAATCAATTGGCTTTGTGGCACTAAAAGGACATTTTCTAAGTCTAGAAACACAAGCAGCACTCTATGAACAAGTGCGTTTGTTTTTTTCCCTACCCGAAAAAATAAAGGCTCAATATGACGTGCCCAGAGGGGGTGGCCAGCGTGGTTACACCTCTTTTGGCAAAGAACACGCCAAAGACCAATTGCAGGGTGACCTAAAAGAATTTTGGCATTTTGGTCAAGAAATGGTGCCCGAAAGTCCGTATCAGAAAGTATACCCCCCTAATCTTAAAGTGACCGAGTTGCCACAATTTAACACCATTGGCATGACCGTTTTTAAGCAATTAGAAAAAACAGCGTTGAAGGTGTTGCAAGCCTTAGCGCTACATTTGGGTTTATCTCCACATTATTTTGATGTTCTGGTAGAAGAAGGCAATTCCATTTTAAGGGCTATTCATTATCCACCCATAACCACCCCACCCAAAGGAGCAGTGCGAGCAGCTGCACATGGCGATATTAACCTCATCACCTTGCTTATGGGTGCCCAAGGCAGTGGACTGCAGGTGCAAAACCACCAAGGCGAGTGGATTGATGCCACTGCCGAAGAAGATGAATTAATAATCAATATTGGTGATATGCTTTCGCGTTTAACCAACAACCGCTTAAAATCTACCCTACATCGCGTGGTTAATCCCCCACAAGAATTGTGGGAAAAACCCCGCTATTCGGTCCCCTTTTTTATGCACCCTGTGCCCAGTATGGATTTGAGTTGCCTCCCCCAGTGTGTGGATCAGGCTCACCCCAAGGCCTATGAAGACATTACAGCGGGGGCTTTTCTTCAAGAACGGTTAAATGCGTTGGGGTTATTAAAAAATTAATCCTTTCGATTTCGTTCTAAATCATAAACCACTTTCCCCAACGCAGCTAGAAAAGGAATGCCAAGGGCATCGTATTCGTAGGTGTCGTCATTAAAAATTTCATTTTGGTTAACCAAAAGTGTAGCCGCCAAGAAAAATTCAACGCCCTCTTTTTCATTTACTATATAGGCCACATCAGTTAGTGTGCCATAGGCCAAGCCCACTTTATTGAATATACGCACCGCCGAATCCATGGACCCCTTTTGATCACCATAAAGAAAAAACTTAACGTAGCTGTCCCAATAATGTGGATCATTGCTGTAATCAGGAACGGCAACTTCGAGGGTGTTTCGACTCATCCAATAGCGCACAAAATCAAGATGGGCCGGAGCAAGGTCGAATCGTTTTCTAAGAGGAAAATAAGTAGGAAAAATAAGTGTTTTGACCAGTTGGTCAAGATCTTTTAAAGCGGCTCTGTTTTTAAACCGAAAATCCATAGGAGCGGATACCAATTTGTCTTGTTCCATAAATCCTTTTCCCTTCTTAATCCCTTTTAATTT
>JBMYZB010000014.1:0-19732 GCA_049609945.1 Flavobacteriaceae bacterium | reverse complement strand
CCATTGCATTTTCGCTAGGGGTAGAAATGATCAATATGCGGATTAAAAGGAAGGCTTAAATATCCAACCGGATTTGTGTTTCATTACCACCACTGAGGGTTTCTTCTTCATTCACCTCAATTTCTTCCAGAGCTTCTTCTTTTGGAGGGGAATAGGGTAAAGCTTCCTTTAACTCAATAGTTTTAATTTTTTTATCGGTGAGTTGATTTCCTAAGGCTTTAAATCCTTTAATGGCAATAAATTCTTCGGCGTTTATCTCCATAGGAGGAATAGTGTCTTTTCCTCTCGGTTTTTCAAAACTAATTTCTAGTAGCGGTCGCCATTCAAAACTACAAAAGACTAACGATCCGCCCTCTTTGATAAAATCGTCCTCTTTATTTTCGTTTTCGATCACAAAACGCTTTAGGAAATAGCGTTTTTTTTCGGAATCAAAATAGATGGCAGTTATGGGCTTTGCAGGTTCCCATCGCTCCAAATGCAGCAGATTTTCTTCAAAATGCAAACTCATTTCGGGCACTACAACTTTGGCTACACCTTGATTGGACACCACCAATAGCTTGTCGTCACCTCTAAACGCTCCGAGGAGTCGCCCGCGACTTTCAACATTGAGCCGTTTCACCGTTTCATCAAACCATATCCTCCTAGGTTTAAGTGTGGAAACGCCCTTTTCTTTGAATTCAATTTTACGCACAGCATATTTGGTCACAATATTTCCCCGCACGCTCCTGCCTTTGATTTGCATATCGGCAAAATTGAGTTCCCACTTCAGTTTTTTGATACTCCCTGTATTACGCAGAAGTACCGTAACAATTTCAGCCTCCCCATTGGGATTGGCAGAAAAATAAAGCACCTTAGATTCAGCGGTACCTTGGGTAAGATCATACACCTTTTCTCGCGTGATGCCTGTCACCGCAAAACGCTTGATATAACTGGCGCCACGCACACCATCTCGATAGATCATATTGTATATGGTGCGACTGTCTTTATTTTTAAATACGTTGACATATAAGATGTTTTTGCCTACAAACACCTTTGAATCCACTTTGACTACCTGCATTTTACCGGCTTCAGTAAACACGATCACATCATCTATATCAGAACAATCACACACGTATTCATCTCGCCGCATGCCAGTGCCAATAAATCCTTCTTCTGCATTCACATAAAGCTTTTGATTGCGCACCACCACCTTTTTGGCATCGACGTCATCAAAAATGCGAATTTCCGTTTTGCGCTCTTTGTCTGTGCCATAGGTTTTTTTAAGGTGGTTAAAATAGCGAATCGCATAGTCAATAAGATGATTGAGGTTATTTTTTACCTCCTCAATATCCGCTTCTAAGGCTTCAATTTTTTGTTGGGCTTTATCTAAATCAAATTTTGAAATTCGTTTGATTTTTATTTCAGTAAGTCGCACCAAATCTTCTTCAACCACGTGGCGTTTCAGGTGATCAATATGAGGCTGTAAGCCCTTGTCAATCGCTTGTAATACTCCTTCCCAAGTGGTTTCTTCTTCAATGTCACGGTAAATTCTATTTTCTATAAAGATACGTTCCAAAGAAGCGTAATGCCATTGGTTTTCTAACTCTTGAAGCTGCACCTCCAACTCCTCTTTAAGAACTTGTACAGTGTGATCGGTTGAAATTTTCAACATTTCACTCACACCCATAAAGTGGGGTTTATTATCAATAATTAAACACCCCAAAGGGGAAATGGAAGTTTCACATGCAGTAAAAGCGTAAAGCGCATCTATGGTTTTATCAGGGGAAATGCCACTGGGCAGATGCACCAAAATTTCTACTTCTGCCGCCGTATTATCTTCAATTTGTTTGATCTTGATTTTTCCTTTTTCATTGGCCTTTAGTATGCTGTCAATCAGACTAGAGGTATTGGTGCTGAAAGGAATTTCAGTAATAACCAAGGTGTTTTTGTCCAACTGACTGATTTTGGCTCGCACCCTTACTTTCCCACCGCGTTGACCATCATTGTATTGCTGTACATCAGCAATACCACCCGTTTGAAAATCAGGATATAATTCAAATCGTTTGCCTTTAAGATGTTGAATACTAGCATTTAAAAGCTCGTTGAAATTATGAGGTAATATTTTGGTTGAAAGCCCCACAGCAATGCCCTCAGCGCCCTGTGCTAAAAGCAAAGGAAATTTCACAGGTAAGTGGATAGGTTCCTTTTTTCGACCATCATATGAGAGTTGCCATTTAGTCACTTTGGGGCTAAAGACTACTTCCAAAGCAAATTTAGACAAACGCGCCTCTATATAACGAGAAGCAGCAGCACTATCACCGGTGAGAATATTCCCCCAGTTGCCTTGCATGTCAATAAGCAATTCTTTTTGCCCAATTTGTACCATAGCATCTGCAATACTGGCGTCACCGTGGGGGTGATATTGCATGGTATGCCCCACAATATTGGCTACCTTATTGTAGCGACCGTCGTCCAAATCTTTCATGGAATGTAAAATACGACGCTGTACGGGCTTTAGACCATCTTCAATAACAGGCACAGCACGCTCCAAAATCACATAAGAAGCGTAATCTAAAAACCAATCTTGATACATTCCGGTGACTTTCACCAGAGAATCTTCTGCGTTGGTGTTATGCTGAATTTGATCTTCCGTCTCCATAAATCGAATACATCAAAAATACTATTTCCCCTTAAAAAGCGCCCCTCAATAGGCTGTGGGATATCAACAAGTGGTGGTTAAAAACTTTTTACGGTTTTGCAGCAAAGGTCCTTTTGCAGTAATGCTTTAATGTTCAAAGCCTTGTTAAATACACAATTGGAATTAGGCTTCTTGTTCAGCCAAATCGAGCTCCACTTTAAGGTTATCAATAATAAATTTCTGACGCTCTTGGGTGTTCTTACCCATATAAAATTGAAGCAACTGATCCACTGTGGTGCTTTTATCCAGCATAACCGGGTCTAGGCGAATGTCTTCTCCAATAAAGTGTTTAAATTCATCAGGTGAAATTTCACCCAAGCCTTTAAAACGGGTGATTTCTGGTTTTCCCTTTAGTTTTTGTATGGCATCATTGCGCTCTACCTCGCTGTAGCAGTAAAACGTTTCTTTTTTATCACGCACTCTAAAAAGTGGGGTTTGCAAAATGTAAAGATGGCCTTCCTTGATCAGTTCCGGGAAAAACTGTAAGAAAAAGGTGATAAGCAATAAACGAATATGCATGCCATCCACATCTGCATCAGTGGCAATCACAATATTGTTGTAGCGCAAATCCTCCATACTGTCTTCAATATTTAGGGCTGCTTGCAAGAGATTAAACTCTTCATTTTCATACACAATTTTTTTGGACATACCATAGCTATTGAGCGGTTTGCCACGTAAGCTAAATACGGCTTGTGTATTTACATCCCGAGATTTGGTGATAGAGCCACTAGCCGAATCACCCTCAGTGATAAACAAGGTAGATTCTAAACGGCGGTCTTTTTTTAATTCGTTGAGGTGGACCCGGCAATCACGCAGTTTTTTATTGTGTAAACTGGCTTTTTTTGCGCGTTCTCGAGCCAATTTTCGTATGCCTGAAAGTTCTTTACGCTCTTTTTCTGCCTGAATAATTTTCTTCTGAATGGCCTCGGCCACTGTGGGATTTTTGTGTAAAAAATTATCGAGTTTGTTACTCAAAAAATCAATAATATAAGAGCGCACCGAGGGCATACCCTCCCCCATTTCTGTGGAGCCCAGTTTGGTTTTGGTCTGTGATTCAAACACAGGTTCCATCACCTTAATACTGATGGCGGATATAATGGATTTACGGATGTCTGAAGCGTCATAATTCTTTCCAAAATGGTCACGAATAACTTTTACTAAGCCCTCTCTAAAAGCCGATTGATGGGTGCCCCCCTGGGTGGTGTGCTGTCCGTTAACAAAGGAATGATACTCTTCGCTATATTGCGTTTTACTGTGTGTGAGTGCCACTTCTATATCTTCTCCCTGCAAATGAACTATGGGATAGCGCAAATCTTCTTCGGAGGTATGTTCTTCCAATAAATCTTTCAATCCATTGTCGGAAAAATAACGCTCTCCGTTTAAATCTATGGTCAAACCCGGATTGAGATAGACGTAGTTTTTAACCATACGCTCCACATATTCCAAGCGGTAGCGAAAATTTTTAAAAATTTGTATATCGGGCACAAAACGCACCAAAGTCCCCTTGCGCTTAGATGACTCTTGCTCAGGTGCTTCATCCAGTAAATTGCCATATTCAAAAACGGCTTGCTTAGTTTTTTGATCTCGGTTAGATTCTACAGTAAAACTTGAAGAAAGGGCATTTACAGCCTTGGTTCCCACACCGTTTAAACCTACAGATTTTTTAAACGCACGGGTGTCATATTTACCTCCTGTATTCATTTTAGACACCACATCCACCAGCTTACCTAAAGGGATACCTCGACCATAATCACGCACTGAAACCGCATTGTCTTTAATGCTGATTTCAATGGTTTTTCCGGCTCCCATCACAAATTCATCAATGCAATTGTCTAGCACTTCTTTAAGGAGGATATAAATGCCATCGTCGGGGGAAGAACCATCACCCAATTTTCCAATATACATACCGGGGCGCATTCTTATGTGCTCGCGCCAGTCGAGGGAGCGTATGTTATCTTCGGTATATTGGGTGGCTTGTGGCATGGGGCTAATTTATAACATCAAAGGCGAAATAAAACGACCTAAAGCGTAAAGAAATTAACAAATACGAGCGGGAATTGTTAAAAATACCTATACTCATTGGGGTTAAAATTATTTTTTTTGTACGTTTAAATCGTATTTGTTCCTAACACCACACTACTGTCATGCAAAACCTACGTTTTTTAGTCCTTTATAGATTTTTAGTTCGTACTCGGCAACTTAAGGTTAGGGTTTGTTATGTCGAAAAATGGATTTGAATTAGGGATACATGATAGAAAAATAACTAACGGATCACAACAAACTAAAAACAAGATGATGAAAATCACAAAAAGAGACATCTCCTTTTTACTTTAGGCATTCTGACCCTATTTATTGTAGAAACGATCTTGAAATGGGAAGAGGTGAAGCAAGACTTTTGGGAAGGGTATCACTCAGTGCGTTGTTGTGCGGAAAAGTAGGGTGTATTTATTCAACTGTAACCCTTAACTGCCATCAAGAAAGCCTGTGATGCGTGTGCTATGTAGCGCAAGAAATAAAGTGCATAGTAATCCTTGTTTTTGAACGGCACCGATTGGCGTTTTAAATACAAAAAAATCCAATGTACAACATATACCACGATTTAGTAATTAATGCACCCCTACAGAAGGTTTTTGAGGCACTTCCCAACCAACTCATTTGGTGCATTGGTGGCCGCTAAAGTGCAGTGGCACTCCACAAACAAATGAATCTTATAATTTCTATTTTTCACCCCAATACAACTGGTTTGCTAAGGTGCTTTTTGTAGAAGCACCATATCATTTTCACATCCAAATAACCGATGCCGATGACGACTGGAACCCAACACGCTTTGGTTTTGACTTAAGCGAAAATGAAAATGGGACTCTTGTTTCTTTTTGGCATAAAGGTTGGCCAGCTTGCAATGCACACTTTAAACGCTCATCCTATTGCTGGGCTTTATTGCTCAATGGACTAAAAAAATATGTTGAAAATGGAACCATTATTCCTTTTGAAGAAAGGGCATAGCTTTATCGAAATGTTTAGGGCATTTTTTATATATTCGACCAAACGAATAAGAACCCTTAAAATTTTAATGCGCTATGGCCACAACTGCAGCCGGTCCCCAATCGTTAGATGCCAACCTCATTCATATCGTTTATTTTTGGTTAAAAAATCCAGAAAATACATCCGATCGGGCGGCTTTTGAGGCCGCCATTCACACCTTAATGCAAACCAATCCGCAGGGGCAGCACACCCACTTGGGCTGTCCAGCTGCCACCAAAGAACGGGGCGTGGTGGACAGTTCTTTTACCTATTGCTATGTAATGACCTTTGCCAGTGTGGAAGATGAAATTGCTTATCAAACCGACCCTACTCACTTAGCTTTTATTGAAGAAGCATCTCATCTTTGGGAAAAAGTGGTGGTCTATGATTCTAAATCAATATCCTAAAACATCCAAATTATGAAAACACTACCGCTTTTAGTATTAAGCTTAATATTCACTTTTTTTATGGCCTGTCAACCCTCCACCCCACCCTTGGGAGAACGTTGGAATGAAGAACGTGCTTGGGCGTGGCAAGAAGAACAAGGTTGGATGGCCGGCACTAATTTTAACCCCAGCACCGCCATAAACCAATTAGAATTTTGGCAAGCCGACACCTTTGATTCTGAAACCATTGATCGAGAATTGCAATGGAGTGCCGAATTGGGCATGACCCTCCATAGAGTCTATTTACACAATTTGCTTTGGGATCAAGATTCATTGGGTTTTTTAAAGCGCTTAGATCAGTATTTATCTATGGCCGATGCCAAGGGCGTTAAGACCCTTTTTGTGCTTTTAGATGATGTTTGGCATCCTGTTCCCAAATTAGGCAAACAACCCGATCCAGTGCCCTATGTGCACAATTCGGGGTGGGTACAAGCCCCAGGGGCAGCCATTTTAGGAGATAGCCTGCGCCATGGCGAAGTAAAAAATTATGTAAAAGGCGTACTCTCACATTTTGCTGACGATCCACGTGTGGTGGCTTGGGATCTCTACAATGAACCTGATAATGTGGCCAATCAAGGAGATCAAGGACGTAGTGAGGCAGAGGTGAAAAACAAACATATTTACACACTCTCGTTACTAAAAAAAGTATTTCGCTGGTCTAGAGAAGTCAACCCTTCCCAACCCCTTACGGTAGGCATTTGGAAAGGAAATTATAAAAACTGGGGCACCCTGGACAGCCTGCCTCCCATTGATCACTTTGCTATGTCTCATTCAGATGTGATTTCATTTCATTCTTATGACGGGGATTTAGACGTGGTGCGAGGTAAAATAGCAGAACTAAAAAAATACAACCGTCCTTTGCTTTGCACAGAATATTTGGCGCGTGGCACCGGTAACACCTTCCAAAGTGTTTTGCCGATTTTAAAAGAAAACCAGGTGGCTGCCATCAACTGGGGCTTTGTGGCCGGAAAAACGAATACTGTTTTTCCTTGGTCTTCTTGGACTGAAAAATTTGATTCACTTCCAAAAGTCTGGCACCACGATATTTATTTACCTAATAAAACGCCGTTTGATCCAGAAGAGATTACCTTTTTAAAAGCTACTTTGGCACCCTAATCGCTGTTTGAATGGTGGCTTTGGCCAAACAATAAATGGCAAACCAATAAGAAGATAAAACCCAAAGTGAATCACACGGCAAGGGTGAAACAAACTTATTGTAGCCCAATAGACTGTCAGACAACATAAAGCTAATGGCGCCTAATGTCACTAGACGTGAAGTAGCGTTGGCATGTTTAAAATGGGCTCCCACCCCCTGCCATGTCATAAAGGCAATGGCTAACATATAACCTAAAACAGGCCCTTTAAGGGCGTAGAGATGGGGCCAAAAAAATCCATATATTACTGCTGAAATGCTTAATATCACAAGCAAGACCCCTAAGTGTTTAGTGAAGCCAAAGTGCTTGGTAAAGGCTAAAGCAAAAAGCAGGTGTGCCACTAAAAAAGCACCCAATCCAAATAGAAAAAAAGAATCCCAAAGCAAAAACACATCACCTGCCAAACAAAATACTAAGCCAAGGAACATCCACTTTCGAAAATTTTTGGATACCCCCGTGCCCCTAACCCAGGGAATGACTAAAATGATTAAGGTGGTGAGGGGCTTCAAAATAGAATAGGCTTGCCATTGCTGCATACTGCTATATATAGCCATAAGGGCTAAAAATGAAATCAACACGGCATTATATTTATAAAATCGATACATGCTTCCTTTTGTGTTTAAGATACAAAAACGAGCATATTTTTATTTTTAGTTAAATTTCATATCTTTATTTAATAGTAATTTACTAACCATCAAATCGTTATATCATGACTAAATGCCTGCGCTCTCTCTTGGTTTATTCTGTGCTTTTACTAATTGTATCCAGTGGTTGTAAAACAGAAACCACAGTTAGCTATTATCTAAATAATCTATCCTCTAGCGAAATTAAGGTAGAGGGGTCAAATATTATTTATGCTACAACCATTAACCAAATTATATCTCCCAACGAAAAAAAAGACATCGGGGCATGGAGTAAGTTTGGAAGTCAAACCACTTTTTTTGAACCCATCACTTTGTTTGGCGATGACCTAGTAATTACAAATGTGGCCGGAGATACTTTAGTAAAAGAGTATAGAAAATTATCTAATTGGACAGCTGAAATAGCGGAAACGAGATTTGAAGCCGCCCATGAATACACTTTGGTTATTACAGACGCTGATTTTTGAATACAATTGAACACGCCCCCCAAAATTTTAGCGCTAGCCTACCTCAACTGTTTGTTTAAGACTGGAGACTTGTTTCAGCTTGAAAAATTTTTGGCTCCTAATTTAGATTTCCAGGGCCCCTTTTATCGGTTTAAATCTTCCGAAGACTATCTTCAAGCCCTTAGGGAAGACCCTCCGGTGAGCTTTAGCTATGAACTCATCAAATCTATTGAAGAGGCTACCTATGTTTGTTTGATTTATCGCTTTACTAAGCCGGGCGTTTCCACATTAATGACCCAATGGTTTGAAATGGAGAATGATAAAATCAAAAAAATTACCTTGGTTTTTGATACCGCCGCCTTCCAATAACACGCATTACCTCTAATCACACTAATCTAATTAATGAGATCTATTACCTATTGCCCAACAGCTAGTCTCGATCACCTATACATTAAAGCGAAAATGCATTACATCACCATCTTGCACCACATATTCTTTTCCTTCAATACGCATTTTTCCAGCTTCTTTCACTTTGGTTTCGGTGCCATAGGTTTTAAAGTCGGCAAAAGAAATTACTTCTGCACGGATGAATCCTTTTTCAAAATCGCTGTGAATTACGCCTGCGGCTTGGGGCGCGGTGGCACCAAGAGGGAAGGTCCATGCCCGCACTTCCTTTTCTCCTGCCGTAAAATAGGTTTGTTGTTTAAGTAGCGCATAGGCCTTACGAATCAATTTCGCTGCGCCAGGTTCGCTTAAGCCCATGTCTTCTAGAAACAACTGACGCTCTTCATAACTTTCCAATTCGTTAATATCGGCTTCAATCGAAACCGCAAGGGTCAACACCTCGGCTTGTTCTGCGGTAGCAATTTCTTCCACTTTGTGGACAAGGGCATTGCCACTGGCAGCGTCACTTTCCGAAACGTTGCAAACATATAGTACGGGTTTATCGGTGAGTAATTGCAACGGCGTTACATATTCTTCTCGATCTTTTTCACCAAGGTTGATTTGTCGGACGTTTTGAGCAGCTTCCAGACCTTTTTTAACTAGATGCAATGCTGCCTGAGCCTTTTGTGCTTCTTTATCACCAGTGCGGGCGGCACGATTTACTTTTTCCAACCTCTTTTCTAAAGTTTCAAGGTCTTTTAATTGCAATTCTATGTCAATGATTTCTTTGTCACGCACCGGATCTACAGAACCCTCCACATGCACAATATTGTCGTTTTCAAAACAGCGCAACACGTGAATAATGGCATCAGTTTCCCTGATGTTGGCCAAAAATTGATTGCCCAATCCTTCGCCTTTACTGGCACCTTTCACAAGGCCGGCAATATCCAAAATTTCTACTGTTGCAGGAATGGTTTTTTCTGGCTTCACCAATTCGGCCAAAACGGTGAGACGTTCATCGGGCACATTTACGACCCCCACATTAGGTTCTATGGTGCAAAAGGGAAAGTTAGCACTTTGGGCTTTGGCATTAGACAAACAATTAAAAAGTGTCGATTTTCCTACATTAGGAAGGCCTACAATTCCTGCTTTCATCAAAAAAATTTTGGGCAAAAATACGCTTTCTTTTGGCAAACTAATTTGCTTTTGTAACTTATACCAACAAAATTGATACACCCTTTCTTTTGGCAACACGTTATTTAATGATTCACGCTGACGATGCCGGACTGGCTCTTTCTCATAACCGTGCCATTCAAGACGGCATGCTTAAGGGAAGTATTTCTTCTTGCAGTTTGATGGTGCCCACTCCTTGGTTCTACGAAATGGCAGACTTTTGTTTGGCGCATCCGGAACTTGACTATGGTATTCATTTAACCCTTACCGGTGAATGGAAATACTATCCCTTTCGTCCTCTTTGTGCGCCCGAAAAAATCCCAACTTTGGTAACGTCCAAAGGCTATTTTCACCCCAATCGCGAACCATTTCATTCAAAGGTCAGTTCAAAAGAAGTATATCTGGAATTAAAAAGTCAAATTCAATTTGCATTAGCTTTGGGATTAAAGCCATCCCATTTAGATTCTCATATGTATGTGGTGGGTCTAAGACAAGATTTACTCAATGTTTATGAGCAATTAGGAAAAGAATTTGGGCTGCCAATTTTATATAGCTCTTCTCTCTCAGGCTATGCCGGAGCAAAACAAAGTCCATTGACTCTCAACCAACCCGATTGGGAACATATTTACATGGCTAATTTTGACCATTTTGAAAAAGAAGGCCTTTCCGCTTTCTATGACGAGGTAATAGATCACCTACCGGAAGGTTTATCTCAACTATTAATTCACCCTGCCTATGCTAGTGCTTCCATGGATAAAATCACCTTTGAACACCCTAACTTTGGTGCTGCTTGGCGTGTAGCAGATGCTTCCTACTTCAACAGTGTACACTGCAAAAAGAAAATAAAAGAAAATGATATCATTTTAGTGGGATGGAAAGACGTACAGCGGCTTACTCTTCTTCGTGCATAAAACGCTGTTTGCCCAATAGGGTTTCTTCTGACTCTACGTGGTTTTCATCAGGCACACAACAATCTACCGGACAAACGGCAGCACATTGAGGTTCTTCGTGAAACCCTTTGCATTCAGTACACTTATCTGGCACGATAAAATAAAACTCATCTGAAACCGGTTCTTGAAAGGATTCAGCATTAACAGCTTTACCATTGGGCAAGACCACCTCACCACTAAGTTGGGTGCCGTCCTTATATCGCCAATCTTCTGCACCTTCGTAGATGGCTGTGTTGGGGCATTCAGGTTCACAAGCACCGCAATTGATACATTCGTCGGTAATTATAATCGCCATAAGAAGGAACTTCTTTAGTTTTGCGCAAAGGTATAACCTAAATTAAGATTGGCAAAAGAATGGGAAAAGAAACCGAAAGAATCAAAGCCTTGGTCGAGTTAGGGCATTATCTGCAGGAATATCAAACGCAAAAAAAAGGATATGAAGCATTAGATAAAACACTCCCACTGGCATCTGCCACAAATGGCTGGTTTACAGAAGAAAGTATGCAAACAGCACTTAATAGCTGGGGCACTACTTTAAGTCAAGAAAATGTAACACATTGGATTGCTAACTATAATCTTCGCACTCCTAAAAATCCAAAAACAATTGGTTTAGTGTTGGCAGGAAATATACCATTGGTGGGTTTTCACGATTTAATTTGTGTATGGATGAGCGGCCATAAAGCTCAAATCAAAAAATCTTCCAAAGACAGTGTGCTACTTCCTTTTATTGCAAACCAACTAGAAACCATTGGTGGTAGCAATTGTTTTGAATTTAGAGATACGCCCCTAAGCCAAGTAGATGCTGTTATTGCTACGGGGTCAAATAATGCTGCTCGCTATTTTGAACATTATTTTTCTAAAATACCTAACATTATCCGAAAAAACAGAAACGGTCTAGCGGTTCTCACAGGAAAAGAAAGTAAGGAAGAACTTGAGCTTTTGGGCAAAGACATCCTCCAATATTATGGCTTGGGCTGTCGCAATGTTTCTAAAATGCTTCTTCCTCAAGGATTTGATGTCAATTTAATCTTTGGGGGACTCTATCCATGGGCATCGGTTCTAGACAACATCAAATATGCGCATAATTACGATTATAACAAGGCCGTATTTTTGATGAGTGAATTTGATTTTTTAGAAAATGGCTTTTTTCTGCTTAAACAAGACAGTGCCATTGCGGCTCCTATTGCCACGGGTTATTATGACTATTATGAAAACGAGCAGGCAGTGCAAACCTACCTTGAGACACACAAAAATGAAATCCAATGTGTGCTGGGGAAACAACACCTCCCTTTTGGCACTTCACAAAAACCACAACTTTGGGAATATGCAGATCAAGTGGATACACTTGCATTTTTACAGTCTCTGTAAATAGAAAATCTGTTAGCAGCACTGTTAACAAATTGAGAAAAAAATAGCATTTTCCTATGGATTTTGTGTCTTGAATTATCATCTTTGCATCAATAAAAAAAGAAAACTGTCTTTTGTTCAAGAAAACACTATAACTGATTCACATAAAATAACAATTTCCTTTACGATAATGAAAAAACATAATTTTAGTGCTGGTCCGGCTATTTTAGCCCCTGAAGTACTTCAAAAAGCCTCCAAAGCTGTTGCTGAATTAGACGGTATTGGCCTCTCTTTGGTAGAAATTTCTCACCGCAGTAAAGAGTTTATAGCCATTATGGATGAGGCATGCCAGTTGGCATTTGAACTTTCTGGACTTGAGGGTAAAGGATATAAGGTCATGTTTCTTCAAGGAGGAGCAAGTCTTCAGTTTTTGATGGCGGCATACAATTTGCTTAACACTAAGGCAGGATATATTAATACAGGTACATGGTCTGAAAAAGCTATGAGGGAAGCTAAACTATTGGGCGAAGTAGTTGAATTGGCTTCGTCAAAAGATCAAAATTATAATTACATCCCCAAAAATGTGGATATTCCCCATGATCTGGATTATGTCCACATCACCACAAACAACACCATTTTTGGAACGCAATACAAAACACTACCCCAAACTACTGCTCCTTTGGTAGCCGATATGAGTTCAGATATTTTCTCAAGATCACTAGATTACTCCAAATTTGGTTTAATATATGCTGGCGCACAAAAGAACTTAGGGCCAGCCGGAACGGCTTTAATTATTATCAAAGAATCGTTGCTTGAAGCTGTTTCAAGAACCATTCCCTCTATGCTAAGTTATAAAATCCATGCAGATAAAGATAGTATGTTTAACACACCTCCTGTTTTTGCTGTTTATACCACGATGCTCAATATGCGGTGGATCAAAGCACAGGGAGGATTGGCTGCGGTGAGTGAAAAAAATGCATTTAAAGCGTCAATGCTTTACAAAGAAATAGATCGAAATTCTAAATTCAAAGGCTTTGCAGCCTCCGAGGATAGAAGTGATATGAATGCTACCTTTAACTTAGTGGACCAAAATGAAGCTGCTTCTTTTGATTCGCTATGGCAATCAGCCGGGATTAGTGGACTAAAAGGCCATCGTTCTGTTGGAGGCTATCGTGCTTCCATATATAATGCACTGCCTCTAGACAGCATTGAATTGTTGGTTGATTGCATGCAAACGTTTGAAAAAAATAATTCCTAAAAAAAAACTATGAAAATTTTAGCAAATGACGGTATATCAGCTTCAGGTGTGAAGGCTTTAGAGGCGGCCAAATTTGAAGTGATTACAGTAAAAGTTGCACAAGAAAGGTTGATACAATACATTAACGAAAATGATATAAAGGCGCTATTGGTGCGAAGTGCTACTACAGCCAGAAAAGATTTAATTGATGGTTGTCCCGGACTTCAACTTATTGGTCGTGGCGGTGTGGGCATGGACAACATAGATGTGGCCTATGCCAAAGAAAAAGGACTGCATGTAATTAATACACCGGCAGCTTCTTCTGCTTCTGTGGCCGAATTGGTTTTTGCACACCTCTATGGCGGGGTTCGCTTTCTATATGACGCCAATAGAAATATGCCGCTTGAGGGAGAAAGTAATTTCAGCGGATTAAAGAAGAACTATGCAAAGGGAGTTGAATTAAGAGGAAAAACACTCGGCATTATTGGCTTTGGCCGCATAGGGCAAGAAGTCGCCAAAATTGGTTTAGGTGTGGGTATGAAAGTTATAGCAGCAGATCCCTTTTCAGAGGGTGCCACTGTGGCGGTTTCTTTTTTTGATGGACAAACAGTAAACATTGAAATTAAAACACAGTCTATGGAAAGCGTTTTAGAAACTGCCGATTATATTAGCTTACATGTTCCTGCTCAAAAAGAGTATGTTATTGACGCTAAAGCTCTAGGGCGTATGAAAAAAGGAGCCGCATTGGTCAACGCTGCTCGAGGAGGTGTGGTGGACGAAGTCGCTTTAGTTAATGCACTTGACAATGAACACCTCTCCTTTGCTGCATTAGACACTTTTGAAAATGAGCCTAAACCAGAAATAAAACTCTTGATGCACCCCAAGATTTCTTTAACACCACATATTGGTGCAGCTACGCTTGAAGCTCAAGATCGAATTGGTGAGGAATTAGCGGCTCAAATTAAAGATTTATTAAAATAAACACCTTTGGCCTTTAGAAAACTAAAAGAAAAATGGGAGGTTACTTCTAATTTTCAACTGGTTGTCATTTTTGTAGTTTTTGCTATAACCGGATCACTCAGTGTGAAACTAGGTCAACCTATATTGGATTTTTTAAATTTCAATCCGGAACGCTTTTCTACTCTCCCGCTTGGAAAAATACTTTATTGGTTACTAAGGTTACTTCTCATATTTCCAATATATCAAGTATTATTACTTATTGTTGCCGCTTTGTTTTTCCAGTTTAAATTTTTTTGGGCTTTTGAAAAACGAATTTTACGACGTATGGGCCTTAAAAAATATTTCCCAGAATAAAAGACTAAAAATTAAGTTAAATTATTACCTATCAATTTGAGAAACTCATTTCGAGTTTCCGTTTCTTTGAAAGATCCTCTAAACCCAGATGTGGTTGTAGTTGAATTTTGTTTTTGCACCCCACGCATCATCATACACATATGGGAAGCTTCAATCACAACGGCCACTCCTAAAGGCTGGAGGGTTTCGTTAATACAATCTAGAATTTGTTCTGTTAAACGTTCTTGAACCTGAAGTCGTCTAGCAAATACATCAACCACACGAGGCAATTTACTTAATCCCACAATATGACCATTGGGAATATAAGCTATGTGTGCTTTTCCAAAAAAAGGAAGAATATGATGCTCACACAGGGAGTATAATTCGATATCCTTAACAATAACCATTTCATTATAACTTTCTTCAAACATGGCGCTTTGCAGAATTTGCTTCGGGTCTTTTTCATAACCCTCTGTTAAAAATTTCATCGCCTTTGCGGCACGTTCCGGAGTTTTAAGTAAACCATTGCGATTTTTATCTTCTCCTAAAAGGGCTAAGATATCGGTGTAATTACTTTTTAGTTCTTCCGTTAGAGGAAGGGTGTCAATATTAAAATTCTCATTCATAGCTTTTAATCTAAATAGTTTTTAAAATATAGTTTTAGTTTTTCAAGCTTGGGGGAAATAGTTAAAGCGCAATAAGGCACTTCTTTATGTAAATTATAGTAGTTATGATGTGTGTCTTCTGCTGGATAAAAAACAGAAAAGGCTTCCACTTGGGTAACCAGTTGTTGCTCATAAATTTTTTCTAATTCAATTTGCTGAATCACAGATTCAATAGTTTTTTTTTGCTTTTCATCGGTATAAAAAATAGCCGAACGATATTGGGTTCCTTGATCGTTGCCCTGTCTATTAAGGGTGGTGGGGTCATGCACATTAAAAAAAATCAATAATATATCTAACAATCTAATTTGCTTTTTGTCAAAGGTCACCTCCACAGCTTCAGCATGGCCAGTACGCCCAGTGCAAACTTCTCGATAAGCAGGGTTTTTTATGTGTCCGCCGGTATAGCCTGAAACAACCTTTTGCACTCCCTTAAGCCTTTGGAAAACAGCCTCGATACACCAAAAACAACCTCCAGCAAGATAAATTGTTGAATTCATAGCACTTTTGTTTAACAAACTTAAAAAAAATAATAAACAAAAAAGAATGAAAATTAAACATAAACAAAAATGGAAAAAATAAAGTCTTTAAAACTGTACTGTTGAGATATAAAGAAAAAGAACTAATTTCGAAGACCTATGAAAGTGATTGTAGAAGCAAAACAATTGTATAAAAATTACGGCACCATAGAAGTGCTAAAAGGCGTAGACCTAATTATAAAACAAAAGGAAATTGTAGCTATTGTAGGTCCATCAGGAGCCGGAAAGACAACTCTTTTGCAAATTCTTGGCACCCTTGACCGGCCACAGAGTCATCCTAATACTCAGTTGAAAATTGCTGAACAAGAGGTCTTAAAAATGAATGATGAAACCCTGGCTCGTTTTCGAAATAAACAATTGGGATTTGTCTTTCAATTTCATGAACTTCTTCCTGAATTTTCAGCTCTTGAAAATGTTTGTTTACCCAATTGGATTGCTAAAACAAAGCCGGATGAGGCCGAGAAAAGAGCCCAAGAACTGCTGGAAGAATTGGGGTTAGAAAACCGGATGCACCACAAACCCAATGCACTCTCTGGAGGGGAACAACAACGGGTGGCAGTGGCGCGTGCACTTATTAACAAACCAAAATTAGTCTTGGCCGATGAACCCAGTGGCAATCTTGATTCAGAAAACGCCAAGCAATTGCATGAACTTTTCTTTCAATTGAGAGATAAAACGCAATGTAGCTTTGTTATTGTAACACACAACAACACCCTTGCCGCAAAAGCCGACAGAGTGATCCGTTTAAATGACGGTCACATTACCGCATGAAGAGAAGCGATTTAAAAGCCTTTTTGGATGAAAAAGCCCAACACTATGAACATCCTGATTTCTTAACGTCAGATCCCATTCAAGTACCACATCAATTTTCTCAAAAAGAGGACATAGAAATCATGGCTTTTCTTACGGCTAGTATTGCGTGGGGAAACCGTCCGAGTATAATTAATAGTGCTGAAAAAATGGTCAATTTGATGGAGGGAAATCCCTATGAATTTATATGCCATCACCAAGAAAAAGACCGCCTAAGATGTAATGGGTTTGTTCATCGAACGTTTAATGGAGAAGATTTGGCCTATTTTATGAAGGCTCTTCAGTTCATCTACACCCAAAAGGGCGGTTTAGAAGCTGTTTTCACGCCTTATAAAAACGAAAAAACCTTACATAGAGCCCTACATCAATTTAGAACACTATTTTTTAGTTTAACACCCCAAAAAAGAACACAGAAGCATGTTGCAGATCCACTTAAAGGGTCTGCAGCAAAACGGCTAAATATGTTTCTACGATGGATGGTCAGACCTTCCCAACATGGAGTCGATTTTGGGCTGTGGAAACAACTTAATACAGCGCAACTTTCTTGCCCATTAGATGTGCATAGTGGCAATGTGGCTCGTACTTTGGGTATGCTTGATAGAAAACAAAATGATCATAAAGCGGTTGTTTTATTAGATAGCTTTCTGAGGAAACTAGATCCTCATGATCCAGTTAAATATGATTTTGCTTTATTTGGTTTAGGTGTTTTTGAGAAATTTTAGAATAATGCTTTTCCAAGTTTACTGTAAACGGTAAATTAAAATTGTTTCTTACTTTTGCTACGGCTCTTAACAATCGCTAATCTATGAAGTTTCTTCTCAAGAACGCTACGCTCATTGATGCAAAAAGCCCTTTTCATTTTCAAGCCAAAGATATTTTAATTGACCAGGGAACCATTGTTGCCATAGATGATACGCTTATTGACGAAACTGCGCAAATACTCCAATATGATAATCTGCATGTATCTAATACTTGGTTTGATCCTTCAGTATCCTTTGGCGAACCTGGCTTTGAAGAACGAGAAACGCTTGAAAATGGACTTAACACAGCCGCACAAAGTGGCTTTGGAACGGTTTTATTAAACCCTGACACCCATCCTGCATTAGATTCACATGCTAGCATACATCATATACTAAACAAAACCGCTCAGGCGGGCACTAGATTATATGTAACAGCTGCCCTAAGTCAAGCCAACCAAGGGGCACAAATGGCTGAACTGCATGATTTGCATCTGGCTGGCGCAAAAGCCTTTGGAGACTTTAAAAAACACCAAACCAACGCCCATCTCTTGCGCATTGCCCTTGATTATTCCCAATCTTTTAAAGGGATTATTCATTCATACCCTATGGAAACTTCTTTGAGCCAGAGAGGTTTAATGCACGAGGGAGAGTATAGTATTCATATGGGCGTGAAAGGGATTCCCACCATAGCAGAAACTATTGCTTTGGCAAGAGATTTAGATTTACTTGCTTATACAGGTGGCAAAATGCATATCAATTTTATTAGCTCAGCTGCAGGCGTGGACCTTGTTCGCAAAGCTAAAAAAGAAGGTTTAAAAGTGAGTGCCAGCGTGGCACTACCCCATTTACTCTATACAGACGCTGAACTCAGTGGTTTTAACAGTCGATTTAGAGTAGAGCCCCCTTTGCGAAGCACAAACGATAGACAGGCATTGAGAGCTGGACTTTTAGACGGTACTTTAGATATGGTTACTGCCTTGCATGAACCACTCAATATTGAATTAAAACAACTAGAGTTTGAATACTCCACCCCCGGAAGTATTGGTCTTGAAGCCGCTTTTGGTTTAGTCAACAGCCTTTTTACCTTAGAAAAGACCATTGCCTTTTTAACCCGTGGTAAAAGCTTTTTTAACATTCCCTCAGTACCTATTCAAGAAGGAGTTAAAGCCGAACTCACCCTTTTTAATCCCAACGAACAATATGTTTTATCGGAAGAGCACTTGCACTCCACTTCTAAAAATTGCATGCATCTTGGGCAGCAAATGCAGGGTAGAGTGATTGGTAGTCTCATGGGTTCAATTTTTACAGAAAACAAATAATGTCTTCTTCATTACGCTATAAAATTCAACAACCCACTAGCAACCAAATGCCCTACCCAGCTATATTTATGATACACGGCTATGGTAGTAATGCTGATGATTTATTTTCTTTTGCACCCTATTTACCCCAAGATCATGTCATAATTTCTTTGGAAGCCCCTCTGCCGTTACCTCAAATGGGCTTTACCTGGTATTCCATTCACTTTGATGCCCCACAAGATCAGTGGACAGACGTGCCCCAAGCAAAAGCAGCTTTAGATGTTATCTTGAAAAATATCCATGCACTGGTGGCAGAACATAGCATTGACCCCAACAACATTACTTTGCTTGGATTCAGCCAAGGAGCTATACTAAGTTGGGCTTTGGCTCTTAATAACCCCAACCACTTTAGGCGAATTGTGGCACTTAGTGGATATATCAATCAAGATTTAATTACCTCCAATACTGTTACATTTTCTGCTTTTGCTTCCCATGGGAAGATTGACCCTGTTATTCCATTTGAATGGGCCAAAGAAACTATTGAACCTTTAGTAAAACAAAATAATGAGATCCAATTCCATGCCTTTGAAGCAGGACACACAGTGAATCAAGAAAACTTTATGGCGTTGCTGGAATGGTTAAAACAAACCCAAAAGGATTAATTATAAACTTTTCCTAAAGGCTTGAATTCAACGCCAGAGGGCACTACTTTGTATTGAATTAATAAATCTCCAGATTCTCTTTGGTTATTAAAATGAGCAATAAGCCAATTTTTATTGAGGATGTGAATTTTTTCTAAGAGCATTACACCTTTGGGTAATGGCGTCCCAAAAAGAGCCCTTGGTTGATTTTTATTGAACAATTGTAACGCCTTTAGCAACCGTTCACGAAAAGCATCTACATCTTGATCATTT
>JBMYZB010000013.1:0-19804 GCA_049609945.1 Flavobacteriaceae bacterium | reverse complement strand
CTGTCATAAACATGACGCGTTTGGGAGGTTTTATTGATTCACACCCCTATTCTATTAAATTAGTAACCAGGATTTTGTGTTAGAGTACCACCAGAAGCCTGTATTGCTTCGAAAGGAATTGGGAAAATATTTTTTGTAGGATCTGAAGCAGGTTTTTCCCACCAGGCATCATTATATTTTCCAAATCTGATTAAATCCGTTCTTCGAACTGCCTCGGAAAACATTTCACGCCCTCTTTCGGCCAAAAAAGTGTCAGCATCCATAGAATCAAAGGGAGTTGCTCCTGCACGTGATCTAATAATATTTGTATCTGGCAAAGCTAAACTCCAATCGCCAGCAGCTCTAGCAGCTGCTTCTGCTCTTATTAGATAAACCTGACCCAAACGGACTAAAGTAAAATCATTATCCATTTCTGGTCTGCCAAACTGTTTGTAACTAAACTTCCCTGGTCTTGCACCACATTGACGACAACCATCGGGGAAAATTTCATTAATATATGGAGTATATTCTAATCTTGGATCTCCATCATCAGTAGCGTAGTCTAATAAATCAGAACCACCGTAGTCAAGCTGATTACCTGCTATAAAACTTGATTTTTGTCTTGGATCCCCATTAAATGAATTATAAAAATCCTCTAATGTTGAGTAACCATTCCAAGGCTGTGCATCAAAGTTCCAAGTCAATTGACTTGAATAATGTAAAGCCATCATCGCCAAGTTGAATCCAGTGGCCGAAGCTTCATCATATTTAACAGACCAAATGTGCTCTGGATTTCCTTGGTTATTCGGTGCAAATACTGCCGCAAAACCTTCTAATTCGTCTGGGTCTGAAGGGACACCAGCTCTTTTCCCAAGATTCGCTACTTTACAACCAGCGCCACAAAGGGAGTAACCACCATACTCAATGATATAATCTGCAGCATCGTGAGCCTCTTGATATCTTGGAGTGCCTGTATATACTTCGGCATTTAAATATAATTTTGCTATAATACCAAGGGCACCAAATTGATTAATTCTGTAAGCATCTTTTCCTACACCAAGATCACTATTTGATAGATCCATGTCAGCAGTTATTGCACTTACACCTAGAGAAGCAAGAAGTTCTGATTCAATAAAATTAAATACGTCTGCTCTTGAAGACTGAGGCGCATCTTGGCCAGGAGTAGTAGGTAATTTAATATTACCATAAAGATCCATTAATCTCCAAAAGAAATAAGCCCGCAATGCTCTAATTTGTGCATTGCCATTTGCATCTAAAGAACCACCTGATAAAAGCTCGTTACAAGCATTAACAGCTGCATAATGTGAGTTCCAGTTATTATTAACACTAGGATTCGTTGGTTTATAATTGTGCTGATGGAAATCAATCAACCAACCCCCATCATACCAGTCACCACCTTTTGTAGTAACAACCATCTCATCAGAAGTAAGTTCTTGAGCTGAATACCAATTAGTATGTCCTGCTGTACCCGTACTCCTTAGTTGTGAATATGCTCCTTCAAGGATATCTCCTCCTTCACCACCACCACTATCAGTTACAATTCCTTCAACTGCAATGTCTGAAGTGATCACGCCTCTTAATTCTTCATCTAAATCAGTACACGAGACTGCACTTAGAAACAAGAAATACATTCCGAATTTTAAATAATTATTCATCATTAACTTTTTTTGAAATTAAAATATTATAATATTGTTATTTAGAAACCAAATCATTTTTACTTATACGACTATAAGGATAATCTTAAACCAATTGCAAATGATCTAGAAGCAAAGTAATCTGCTCTTCTATCGATACCAGGAGCTAGTAGTGCATCCGTCCCGACAGCAGCACCCTCTCCAGCGTTACCAGAATCAAAAAATTCTGGTGCAGGATCCGTCCCTGTGTAGTTAGTAATTACAAATGGCCTATTTGCATTTATAGAAATAACTGCACTTTGTATAGCACTATCTGCACTAAAATTTATTTTTTTAGCAATGGTTAAATTGTCAAGCAAAAAGAAGTCCGCTTTTTCAACATACAAAGAACTGTATTGCGCCACACCTAATGATGGTACTCTAAGCCTTGTGTTCATTTGATTATATGAAGTCTGTGATGGGACATTAGGCTCATAAAACGCTCTAAAGGTATTAATAAGACTGTGCCCAAAGGCTCCTCTGAAAAATGCATTAATTGTCCAATCGCCGAAAGATAACATATTGGTCCACCCTAATTCAAGAGTTGGAAATGCTTGACCAAGTACTTCCCCATCGTAATCTTCTTGGAGTACGTTCCCTGAGTCGGAGTTTATAACTCCATCTCCGTTCACATCCTTGAAAATAGGTCCTCCATCGGAGGATACCCCAGTGTAGACAGGTCCAAAAATTTCACCTAAAGGTTGTCCTACTTCAACTTTTACCATGGCCACAGCATTTTGACCTGGAGATCCGAGGTAACCATACTGTGCTCTATCGAGTACATAAGAATCTAAGATATTACTATTTGAAGATAGAACAATTCCAGTATTATAAGTGGTATTTCCATTGTCAATCACGTCATAGCCAACAGCTAATTCAACACCTTGGGATGTAATTTGGCCCGCATTCTCAAATCTTCTATCTACACCATATACAGTTGCATCAACTTGTCTGTCTATAATAAAATCTTTTACTTGTCTATTGTAGACATCAAAATCAATTGATAAAGGGCCCTTAGCAAATTCTATACCTATGTTAGTTTCACCCTTTTCTTCCCATTTTAAATCTGGGTTTGCTGCTCTTGTAAGGGCTGTTGCTCCTCCTGCAGAACCTCCTCCGCTATAAACAAAACTCCTACCTTGCGAAGATAAACCGTTTAGGGCAGGTAGCGATCCTGTTGAACCATATCCTACTCTTACTTTTAGATTGTCTAATCCTAGATCAAGCATGTCATTAAGGTCTGCACCTAGACCAATACTTGGGAATAGCCCCCATTTATTTCCGTCACCTAATTTAGTTGACCCTTCGTTTCTTAAACTAGCATTAACAAATATGTTATTGTTAAGTGTAAGGTTTACTCTTCCAAAAAATGCAATAATTTTCTCATCAGGTGATGCATAACTATTAGCTCCTATGTAGCCGTCATTAAGTAAATCCTGTGAAAATTGTATAGCATCAGAGTAATCGATTGAATTATCAGGGAAATCACCTAAACTAAATCCAGTGCCTGACTGGTTAATTTGATTATACGAGTAACCTCCAGTTACTACAATGTTTGATGAATCACCAATATTTTTGTTAAAAGTTCCATATAATTCATAAACTCTTGTATTTAAATCATAGTTATTATGACTTGCAAAACCTCTTCTTGTGGGACTGATTGCATTTCCTTCGAAAAGTAACGTTGTAGGACGATACAATTGAGTTTTAGATGTGGTTTTCTGTTCTGCAGCTCTAAAAGTAATATCGAAAGAATCGCTAAGTTCTAGTTCTGCATTAACATTGTAATTAAAGTCTGTGGACATCCTTGTATTTCTTGTCTGTTCAATAATTGCCACAGGATTGTAGCTTCTAAAGAGGCCCAATTGCTCAAAATATCCTCCATATTGCTCTGAATTAAACGAAAATGGAGAATCAACACCATAAATTGGGGCTGTTGGATTGTAAAATTGGGCAAATTCAAAAGCTCTCTCATCACCAAGATCTGCATCCCGTTTTGTATATGATAAATTAAAATTTATTGTTAATTTGTCATTTAACGCTTTTGTATTGATTGCAGCACGAGTATTTAATTGATTAAAACCTGAGTTATTCAATATACCCTCTACATCTCTAACATTGGCTGAAACCCTATACGTTGTATTCCCAATACCACCTGAAGCAGCAAGGTTATGAATTTGGGTTTGACCTTGACGAGTAATTGCATCGATCCAATCTGTATCATTTCCAATATCGGTCCCACCATTGTTTAGAAACTCTTGGGCTGTTAAAACTGGAATTTCATTTGAAATTGAGCTAACAGAATATTGGCCATTGTAGTCAAATTTCGCTTCACCCGACTGCCCTTTTTTAGTTGTAACTAAAATGACACCACTAGAGCCTCGAGCACCATAAATTGCTGCTGCCGATCCATCTTTAAGCACTGTCATTGTTTCAATATCATTTGGGTCAATATTAGCTAGTGTAGCTCCCGGTACACCATCAATAACAACAAGAGGTGATGTGTTTGCACCTAATGTAGAAATACCTCTAAGTCTAATTGTTGCATCTTCATTGGGGTTTCCACCAGGTTTGTAGATTTGAAGACCAGCAACCTTTCCTTGTAGCAGTTGAACGGCGTCATTGATAGGACCCTGATTAAATTCCTCGGAACCAACAGTAACAACCGCCGAAGTAATTTCTCTCTGGCTTTGTGAACCATAACCGGTAACAACAACTTCTTCTAATTCATTATCTGCTATCAAGTTAACCGTAATTTGATCTTGTCCAGCAACAGTTACTTCTTGAGAAGTAAAACCTACGAAGGAAACGATAAGGACATCACCATCATTGGCGGTAATTGTAAAATTCCCATCAAAATCAGTACTTGTTCCTGTATTAGTTCCTTTAATTTGAACCGTTGCCCCTGGCAAAGGTCCATCTTCACTTGTCACAACTCCAGAAATGGATTGTGCAAAAATACTCACGCTCAAAAGTAACATGTTGAGAGTAAATATGCATTTTAATAACATACTTTTCATTCTAAAATATTTTGTTTGTTTTAATTATTGCTTTCATCAAGCTAGACAATTTTATTTATAAAAATTTAACGTTCTCTTAACTTTTCTCAAAAAAATTTGCTAAATCTATCGAAAAGGATTTCGAAATGAAATTTGTTTAACTTTGTCTCTTAGACATATTAGAATGAAAAATTTGACCTTGAAGGATATTGCTATAGCATTAAACATATCCATAACAACAGTTTCTAAAGCTTTAAAAGACTATCCAGACGTAAGTTGGGCCACAAAAAAGAAAGTAATAGAATATAGTGAAAAAGTAAATTTTAAGCCCAATGCGCAAGCCTCCTTTTTGCGTACTCGTAAGACAAAAATTTTGGGGGTTATTGTACCCACTTTTATCCATCATTTTTTTGGTAGTGTACTAGAGGGGATCATTACACGTGCGGAAGAAGCAGGCTATATGGTTATAACACTCTGCTCTAATGAATCTGAAGAAAAGGAAAAAAAATTAGTTGCAGCTTTAGTACAACATAATGTGGATGGTATTTTTTTATCTATATCTCATAAAACTAGAGATATAACCCATTTAAAGGAAGTCCAAAAAAATGGAACCTCTTTAATTATTTTTGATAGAACTGCTAGGTTTTTGGATTGTTCCAATGTTGTAATTAACGACAGGGGAGCAGCTTACGAGGCCACAAAACATCTCATAGAACAAGGATGTAAAAAAATTGCCCACTTTAGAGGGGGGCTTTTACCCCAAATTGCCATTGATCGGTTTTTAGGCTATAAAAAAGCATTAGAAGACCACGGTATTGAATATGACAAAGACTTAATTGCCATTTGTGAAAACGCTGACGAAATAGATGGATATATGAGCGCTCAAATATTTCATCAATCGGGCATTGAGATAGACGGTTTGTTTGCTGTCTCAGACCTTACTGCAACTGGAGCCATACGTTTTTTTCAAAAAGTAAAACTACGAATACCGGAAGACATTGCCGTGGTAGGTTTTAGCAATTGGCAATTATCAACCCTCACCACACCCACCCTGTCTACTGTAGATCAATCAGGGTTTTTGATGGGAGAAGAAATTATCCGCCTCTTTTTACAACAAATGGAACAAGTGCGAAAGAAAGAAGAAATCACATTTAGCACTTCCATTTTACCCTCTAAACTTATTGTTAGAGAATCTTCTAAAAGGAGGAAAAAGTAGCTCTAAATGTAAAAGCCGTTTAAAAAATTAAACGGCTTTTACATTTAACATGAAATTTATATGAACTAGTAATTCGGATCTTGGGATAAGGTTGGCTCTCCTGACCTAAAGGTACTTTAACTGATCAAAAATCTTATAGATCTTTAAATAGATGCTGTGATACTCAGGAATTATGCACTTTCAAAAACTGAACATTGCGTTGCAATCCTTTAAATCCAGTTCGTTGCACAGCACTTTCTTTAAACAAATGTGTAAACACCTCTTCTGTCATTTCTTCCCACTGGCTTTGGGTTAGATCAAGCAATGCGGCCGTGGGCTCAAAGGTTGGTTCTTTATGGGGCGTAGCAAACCGATTCCACGGACATACCGTTTGACATACATCACACCCAAAGGCCCAATGGTCCATTTTACCTTTAAATTCTTGAGGAATGGCCTCTTTAACTTCAATAGTTAAATAAGAAATACATTTAGTGGCATCAATTTGGTAGGGTGTGAGCGCCTCAGTGGGGCAAGCATCAATACAAGCCTTGCAACTGCCACAATGGTCTGTGGTGGGTGGGTCATGTTGCAACTCCAAATCCAAAATCATTTCGGCAATAAAAAAAAAGGAGCCCACTTTTTTGGAAATCAAATTGGTGTTTTTGCCCAGCCAACCCAAACCGCTTTTGGCAGCCCAAGCTTTATCCATCACAGGGGCTGAATCTACAAAAACACGCCCCCCCACTGTACCAATTTCATCTTGAATAAAGTGCATCAATTGCTTGAGCTTATCTTTGATCACAAAATGATAGTCTTTACCATAGGCATAAGTTGAAATTTTTGGTGCCTCCGGGTCTGTTTGCTTCTGATCGGTGTGATAGTTTAGCAAAAGAGAAACCACACTTTTGGCTCCTGGTACCAAAAGGCGTGGATCGAGGCGTTTGTCAAAATGCCGTTCCATATAAGTCATCTGACCATGGTTGCCCTGTTTGAGCCATTGTTCTAATCGGGGTGCCTCATCTTCTAAAAAAGTGGCTTGAGAAATGCCACAGGATAAGAACCCCAAGGCTTTGGCTTTTTTCTTTATGGCTTGGCTATATTTTTCGTTAGGGATCATTAAAACAGTCCCCCTTGGTTATTTTTCAAGCGCCCTAAATGTTTGTAGGCCAACTCGGTTACTTCTCTTCCCCTAGGGGTACGCACCAAAAATCCTTGTTGGATCAAAAAGGGTTCATACACCTCCTCAATGGTTTCTCCATTTTCTGAAACGGCTGTGGCCAAAGTGGTGATACCCACTGGACCTCCTTTGAATTTATCGATCAGTGTAGTTAATATTTTATTGTCCATTTCATCTAACCCATGGGCATCCACTTGAAGGGCTTTAAGCCCGTATTGCGTAATTTTAAGGTCTATACTACCATTGCCTTTGATTTGAGCAAAGTCACGAATTCGCCGTAGGAGTCCATTGGCAATTCGTGGGGTTCCTCGGCTTCTTCCTGCAATTTCTAAGGCGGCCCCTTGGTCAATGGGTACCTTTAAAATATGAGCACTGCGTTCCACTATTGTAGAGAGCAGTTCAGTGTTATAATATTCTAAGCGATTGCTGATACCAAAACGGGCACGCATGGGGGCGGTAAGCAACCCCGATCGTGTGGTGGCACCTACCAGCGTAAAAGGATTTAAATTGATTTGTACAGTGCGGGCATTAGGGCCGCTTTCAATCATGATATCAATTTTGTAATCTTCCATGGCAGAATAGAGGTATTCTTCCACAATGGGACTTAAACGATGGATTTCATCAATAAACAGTATGTCTCGAGATTCTAAATTGGTCAGCAATCCAGCAAGATCTCCGGGTTTATCCAAAACAGGGCCTGAGGTGAGTTTAATACCCACTTGTAACTCATTTGCTAAGATGTGTGCCAACGTTGTTTTTCCCAAGCCGGGTGGGCCGTGAAATAGGGTGTGGTCTAGGGCTTCTTCGCGTTTGTTGGCCGCCGCCACAAATACTTTTAGGTTTTCCAAAAGGGCTTCCTGCCCGGCAAAATCATCAAACCGAAGTGGCCGAAGGGCCCGATCTATATCTTGCTCTTCTGGGGAGAGGTGTTGTCCGGAAGCATCCAAATGTTCGTTCATTCCCTCAAAGATACTTTATTCCAAATAAAACCCTAAAACTTAAGGGTCAATATGTCCTTGACTAAATTGAGCTAACTTTTTTGGGGCTTCAATCATTAATTTTTTACCCTCTAATACAATCCATTGTTGTTGTTTGAAATAAGACAAAATGCGAATTAAAGGTTCTGTTGCAATACCGGCTAAATTGGCTAGGTCTTCTCTAGTTAATTTTATTTCTATAAACCCATCTGGTGAAGCCGAAAATTAATCGGGGAGTTTCAGCAAGATTTCGGCCACGCGTTGATACATAGACTTTTGCCCCAACGCCACAATTTTGTTGTCCGATCGTTTTAAATAACGGGCTAGGGTTTTGGTCACTTCAAGAGAAAAAGAGGGGTTGTTTTTAATCAGATGAAAAAACGCCTTTTAGGCAAGTAGCAACCATTCACTGGCAAAATAGCTTTCGCCATTAAATTGGTCTGGTCTTCGCACAAAATGCTACGAATACCTATTAATAAAATCATTCCATTTGTAGTTATTTTGTTTGGTTTTTGGCTAATACTACGCGGGATAGGCTTAGGAATCCCATATGTTTCACCATCTTCTGAACAAATGCTCTTAATAGAGCAGGTTTCATCCGCACTAGAATGCCAATAAAAAACCCCACACAATGTTGTGTGAGGTTTTTTAAACTAAGAAGAAATTTAATGCTGCAATTCCTCTTCTCCTTTTTTCAAAGGAATGTTTTGGGGTACAAAATCCTCTTCCTGCCCAGGCTTTGAATAATCGTATGCCCAACGGTGAACGTGTGGGATTTCACCTTCCCAATTGCCGTGAAAGTGCTCAATAGGCGCTGTCCATTCCAAAGTGTTAGAACGCCATGGATTTTGAACTGTAGGTTTTCCATAGAACATACTGTGAATAAAATTATATAAGAATACAATTTGTGCGGCACCAGCAATAAGGGCAAATACAGTGATCAATACGTTGATATCGGCTAAGTCGTCAAAATAGGGAAATGCGGTATTGGTATAATACCGTCTTGGCAGTCCGGCCATACCAATAAAGTGCATAGGAAAAAAGACCCCATAAGCACAAACGGCGGTTACCCAAAAGTGAACATAGCCTAGATTTTTGTTCATCATTCGCCCAAACATTTTAGGGAACCAATGATATACGCCGGCAAACAGGCCATAGAGGGCAGAAATTCCCATTACCAAATGGAAGTGTGCCACCACAAAATAGGTGTCGTGCACATTTATGTCTAAGGTGCTATCTCCCAAAATAATTCCGGTAAGACCACCTGTAATAAAAGTGGAAACCAAACCAATAGAAAACAGCATAGCTGGATTAAGCTGGAGGTTTCCTTTCCACAAAGTGGTAATATAATTAAACGCTTTTACAGCAGAAGGAATAGCTATTAATAAAGTGGTGAAGGTAAACACAGAACCTAAGAAAGGATTCATTCCAGAGATAAACATATGGTGCCCCCAAACAATGGTAGACAAAAAGGCTATCGCCAAAATAGAGGCTACCATGGCACGATAACCGAAAATGGGCTTTCTTGCGTGAGTAGCAATAATTTCTGAGGTGATTCCTAGAGCCGGAAGCAGCACAATATATACTTCAGGGTGGCCTAAAAACCAAAACAAGTGTTCATATAATACAGGTGACCCTCCTTGATAATGTAATACTTCACCTTGTATAAAAATATCAGACAAGAAAAAGGAAGTTCCAAAACTTCGATCCATAATGAGAAGCAAAGCTGCGGATAAAAGCACGGGGAAAGAAACAACCCCAATAATGGCTGTTACAAAAAAGGCCCAAATGGTAAGTGGCAAACGCGTCATACTCATACCCTTTGTCCTGAGGTTAATAACCGTTACTATATAATTAAGCGACCCTAAAAGAGAGGAGGCAATAAAGATGGCCATTGACACCAACCAAAGGGTCATTCCAAGTCCCGAACCGGGTTGTGCTTGCGGCAAGGCACTCAATGGTGGATATATGGTCCATCCGGCAGCGGCTGGCCCTGCCTCTACAAATAGTGAAATAACCATGATCACACTAGAGAGAAAAAACAACCAAAATGAAATCATGTTTAAGAGACCTGATGCCATATCACGGGCTCCTATTTGCAAGGGAATAAGGAGATTACTGAATGTTCCACTTAATCCTGCTGTGAGTACAAAAAACACCATAATGGTTCCATGGATGGTCACCAAAGCTAAATATACATTGGGATCCATAACGCCGTCGGGGGCCCATTTTCCTAGGAGTATTTCAAAAATACCAAAGGGTTGCTCCGGCCATGCCAATTGCATTCTAAACAACAACGACATGGCAATGCCAATGATTCCCATAAACAACCCCGTAATGAGGTATTGTTTGGAGATCATTTTATGATCTTGGCTAAAAACATATTTGGTTATAAACGTTTCTTTGTGATGATGTCCGTGATCCTCTTCGTGATTTTGCGCTGCTACTGTTGACATATCTATTGTGTTTTAATCAATTTATTGAATTACCTCTGCAAATGTTTGTTGTTGTTCCATCCATTTTTCAAAAGCTTCCGGAGATTCAACTATAATTTTCATTTGCATATTATAGTGAGACGCTCCACAAATTTTATTGCAAAGTAATAAATAATCAAATTCATAGGGCTCTAAAGCCTCTTCTCCTTTTGCAATTAGCTCTTGACTTTTATCATATCTTATTTTGTTGATCTTTTTTACCTTTTCAACAATGTCAGGATTGCTCCTCATTTGGGTTGTTGTTACTGTGGGTGTAAAGGCAAACTCAGTAATCATTCCGGGCACGCAATTCATTTGCGCTCTAAAGTGCGGCATATAGGCAGAATGCAAAACGTCTTGGGAACGCATTTTAAAAATAACTTCTCGACCCACTGGTAGATGCAATTCTTGGACCACCACATCATCAAATCCATTGGGATCTGTAGCGTCTATACCCACCAAATTGCGGCCGTCAAAGTCTTGTAAAAAGCGAACGTTGGCATCACCAAGAACACCGTCGTTTCCTGCATAGCGTGCTTTCCAATTGAATTGTTGGGCATAGAGTTCAACCACTAGAGCTTCATCATTTTCTTCAACAGTCATAATGTTGGTCCAGGTGTATAAACCATATAATATGAGGCCGGCAAGGGCAAAAACGGGAATGATAGTCCATAAAAATTCTAAGCGGTCATTGTCAGCATAAAACAAGGCTTTGTTTCCTTTCTTACCTCTGTATTTATAACCAAAATAGTGTAGTAAGGCTTGTGTAATGGTTTGCACAAAAAAGATGATGGCAAATGATATCCACATCAAGTTATCATAATCGGTTCCATGTTCGGAGGCTGCTGCAGGAAGCAATACATCGCCGTAGGCCCAAAAAGAGTAAATTGTAATTAAATAGATAAAAACCAGAAAGGCAAACAATAGTTTTCCATTCCAACTGTTATCACTATCATCTGCAATTTGGGTGTTTTCGCTTTTGGCTTGTGAGAGTTCAAATATTTTGGTGATCTGCCACAATGCAATGGCTACTAAAACAAGAATGGTAAGTGTCAATACAATTGTCATCTATTCTATATCTTAATTTATTAATAATGAAAGCGTTCACTCTCGCCCAAATAAGGATCTCCTTTAGCCAAGAGAGGGGCTTTTGTTAAAGCGCTAAATACAATCAAGAGAAATAGGCCCAAGAAAAATAAAAATCCTCCTATTTCGCTCACTCCAATAAACCATTGGTCACCAACGGCAGAGGGCATAATCATATTGAAAATGTCCATATAATGTCCTAAAACTATCACAATTCCCGCCATCACCACAATGTAGTAACTGCGTTTATAGTCGCTATTCATTAATATCAGGATAGGAAAAATAAAATTCATTGCCACCATACCGAAGAAGGGCAGTGAATAATCTTCCATACGAGTAATGAAATAGGTAACCTCCTCGGGAATATTAGAATACCAAATCAACATAAATTGGGAGAACCAGAGGTAAGTCCAAAAAATGCTAATGGCAAACATAAATTTACCTAAATCGTGAAGGTGGCTGTCATTAACAAACTCCAAATAACCTTGATTTTTTAGATAAATGGTAATAAGAGCAATAACGGTAATACCTGTCACAAACATACTGGCAAAAACATACCAACCGAAGAGCGTACTAAACCAGTGCGGATCAATAGACATAATCCAATCCCAAGACATGATAGATTCTGTAACAATATAAAATACCAAAAAGGCTGCTGATATTCTAAAATTCTTTTTGTGATTTGAAATATCACCCGCTGGGGCTTCATCTTGTGCCAATGAAAATTTTCTTGAAAAGTAACGATATAGTGACCATCCTGATAGAAATATCAAAGCTCTTATCAGGAAGAAAGGTACATTTAAAAAGCCTGTTTTATTTTGAATGATTTCATCGTGTGCTACCACTTCAGGATCCATCCAAATAAAGAGGTGATTCATATGAAAACCCGAGAGCGCCAAAATAATCAAAACGATAATTCCACCAGGTAACAAATAGGCCGTAATGGCTTCCATTACTCGGAAAAGTACGATGGACCAGCCAGCCTGAGCGGCGCGTTGAATACCGTAAAAAGCCAAGACGCCTAGAGCAATCACAAAGAAAAATAGGGCCGCCACATAGAGTGCAGCCCAAGGTTTGTTTTGAAGTTGGTGTAAAAGATGTTTGCCATGAGCAGCAGTATCATGCGCTTCTTCAGCATGCGTTGTAGCGTCATGAGAAGAGGCTGCATCATTTGTGTCATGAGTTGGTTGCGCATGATGCGTATCCATAGCATGGTCTTCACCATGATGAGCAGTGGCCACCATAGCTTGGGCTTCCTCAACTGTGGAGGGCATGGCTAAAAATCCCCAAACAAGCCCTAGAAAGCCCACCGCCATAAGAACCATGGCAAAAATTTTCAGTTTATTTGGTAAAGTGTAGTGCATAGCGTTGCGCAATTATTGTATTAGTTTACTTCTAAGTTCCATTACGTGTTGAGCGATTTGCCAACGTTCTGTAGCATTAACTTGCCCGGCATGAGAGCCCATAGCGTTTTTTCCATACATCAATACATGGTAAATACTTCCGGGGGTAATATCTCTATCGGCATAGCTTGGAATCCCTAAGAATTTTTCTCGAGTCATTAAAATGCCCTGTCCATCACCTTTGCTGCCATGGCAGACTGCACAATAAATCCCATATAATTCTTTCCCTGCTGCCGTATGGGCTGAAGAAACTTCAATAGGGGAAAGGAGTTCTGCTTTAGCAGCTTCGTATCCTTCGTTGGTATCAGGATAATCATAGGGCATCCAACCTCTGTTAATAGTGCCTTCCACTGGCACTTGAGCTTCAATACCATTGGCAAAGGCATCACTATCTGCATAGGTTTCGTAGCCAACAGGCTCATACATATTGGGAAAATATTGGTAGTTAGGCTGGGCCGGATCGAAACAGGCCTGCAAACTGAGGATGAGTCCAAGGATAAATAAATAACCGAATTGTTTCATTTAGGCGTTATTTTCAATTAAAGTCACTTCTATTGCCCCTGTTTTCTTAAGCAATTGCGTGAGTTTTTTTTCATTATCGTGCACCTCAACGGCCACCAAAAACTTATCATCGGTGGTGAGAGGATTAGGATTTTCGGCTTTTTTAAAGGGCCAAAGCTTACTGCGCATATAAAAGGTTATAACCATTAAATGTGCAGCAAAAAACACAGTCATTTCAAACATGACTGGCACAAAGGCGGGCATGTTCTCGAGGTATGAAAAACTGGGTTTTCCACCAATATTCTGAGGCCAATCTTGGATCATAATAAAATTCATCATTAAAATCGACACAGTCAAGCCAATACACCCATAGATAAAGGCCATTATGGCAATACGTGTTTCTTCTAAACCGAGTGCCTTATCAAGTCCGTGAACTGGAAATGGGGTATAAACTTCTTCAATGTGGTGCTTTTCTGCACGTATGTCTTTTACTGCTTTAAGCAGCACATCATCATCATCATAAAGCGCGTGAACTACTTGATTACTCATTTGGCGTCTCTTAATTTTTTATATTTCTCCCCTGATGCCTTCAAAATGGTTTTCACTTCTGCTTGAGCAATCACCGGGAAGGTACGGGCATACAATAGGAATAGTACAAAGAAAAATCCAATAGTGCCAATAAAAATGCCAATGTCCACAAAGGTGGGCGAGAACATTGTCCAAGAAGAAGGCAGATAATCGCGGTGTAAGGAGGTTACAATTATAACAAAACGTTCAAACCACATCCCAATGTTCACCACTATAGAAATGATGAAAGAGAACATTATGCTAGTACGTAATTTTTTAAACCACATAAATTGTGGTGAAAACACATTGCAGGTCATCATAGACCAGTAGGCCCACCAATAGGGACCAGTTGCACGGTTGAGGAAAGCATATTGTTCATATTCAACACCTGAATACCATGCAATAAACAATTCCGTTATGTAAGCCACACCCACAATAGAACCGGTAATCATAATCACAATGTTCATCAATTCAATGTGTTGGACCGTAATATAATTTTCTAAATTAGAAACCTTTCGCATAATGATCAGCAGGGTGTTTACCATGGCAAAGCCAGAAAAAATAGCACCCGCCACAAAATAAGGAGGAAAAATAGTGGTATGCCACCCAGGAATAACAGAAGTAGCAAAGTCAAAGGATACAATGGTGTGTACAGATAATACCAAGGGTGTTGCCAAACCTGCCAACACCAAAGACACCTCTTCAAAACGTTGCCAATCTTTGGCTCTTCCACTCCACCCAAAACTTAATAAGCTGTAAATTTTCTTTTGGAAAGGCAGAATGGCACGATCGCGAATCATGGCAAAATCAGGCAAAAGCCCTGTCCACCAGAAGACTAAAGAGACAGACAAATAGGTTGAAATGGCAAAAACGTCCCACAATAGAGGGGAGTTAAAGTTAACCCACAAGGAACCAAAGGTGTTTGGAATGGGTAGCACCCAATAGGCCAACCAAGGTCTTCCCATGTGGATGATGGGAAACAATCCAGCTTGGATCACAGAAAAGATGGTCATGGCTTCTGCCGAACGGTTGATGGCCATACGCCATTTTTGTCTAAATAAAAGGAGTACGGCTGAGATCAAGGTTCCAGCATGTCCAATTCCTACCCACCACACAAAGTTGGTGATGTCCCATGCCCAACCAACGGTTTTGTTTAATCCCCAAGTACCAATTCCGGTAGATATAGTATAAATAATACAGCCAACGCCCCATAGTAGGGCAGCTAGTGCAATTCCAAAAACAATCCACCATTGGCGGTTGGCTTTTCCCTCAATGGGTGCGGCCACATCCACAGTAACATGGTGATAGGTTTTATCTCCTGTTACGAGGGGTTTGCGAATCGGTGCTTCATAATGTGAGGCCATGAATAATCTCTATTAATACGTTTATATGTTTCTCACTTTGGTTTGATACATCACATTGGGCTTGGTGCCTACACTTTCCAGAAGGTGATACATACGTTCATTTTCTTTAAGTGCAGCCACTTGGCTTTCCTTGTCATTTATATCGCCAAATACCATAGCTCCATTACTACAAGCTGACGAACAAGCCGTTTGGAATTCGCCGTCTTTAATAACTCTTCCATCTCGTTTGGCGTCCAAAATGGTTTTTTGTGTTTTTTGAATACACATAGAACATTTTTCCATCACCCCACGAGAGCGTACTACCACATCAGGGTTCAACACCATACGACCCAAATCATTATTCATATGATAATCAAACTCATCGTTTTTGTTGTATAAAAACCAGTTAAATCGACGCACTTTGTAGGGGCAGTTGTTGGCACAATAGCGTGTTCCCACACAACGGTTATAAGCCATATGGTTTTGGCCTTGGCGGCCGTGTGATGTGGCGGCCACCGGACAAACAGTTTCACAAGGAGCGTGGTTACAGTGCTGGCACATAACGGGTTGGAAAGTTACCTGCGGGTTTTCAGCCGCTTGCTCCATTTCACCAAAAGTTGTTAATGAATCACTTAAGCCCGAAATATTGTCTACTGTTTCATCATCCCCTTCAAAGGTGGATTCTGAAGAATAATAACGATCAATACGTAACCAATGCATGTCTCTCGATTTCCGTATTTCATTTTTGCCCACCACCGGCACATTGTTTTCTGCATGACAAGCAATCACGCAGGCTCCACAACCGGTACAGGCATTCAGATCAATAGAAAGGTTGAAATGGTGCCCAACAGAACGATCAAACGATTCCCAAATGTCAACCTCTGGTGAGGTGACTGGCGTTTCAATATGATTTTTGGACACTTTTGGAATAGGATTCCAATAGTCTTTGTCTTTGGTATTAAAAATTTCGAGGGTGGTTTCTTTAACAATATCTCTTCCCATGAGGGTATTGTGCAATTGCACGCAAGCAAACTCATGATAGCCTGCTGCAGCGGCAACAGTAACTTGCTGTACGGCTTGAGCTTTATTATAAAAACGATAGGCATTAACCCCCACTTGCATTTCTTCTTGGAGGCCTTTTTGTTTTCCATACCCTAAAGCTAGTCCAACAGATCCTTTAGCTTGGCCAGGCTGAATTAACACAGGTACTGTCAAGGTCTGGTCACCTACGGTCACTTTGGCATAGCTGCCATTGAGGGCACCATTGGCCACATTAACATTTTTTAATCCGAGGGCATTGGCATCTGCTGCAGCCATGGTGAGGTAGTTATCCCAACTCACTCGTGTAATAGGGTCCGGAAATTCTTGAAGCCAAGGGTTGTTGGCCTGATTTCCGTCTCCAATACCCGTTTTAGTATAAAGCGTTAACTCTAAACCGTTGGCAGAAGCAACAGCGAGAGCTTGAACAACAGAAGATAAATCGGTTTCATTATAGGCAGCTACCGAGGCATCGCTAGTAGTAAAAAATCCATCGTGCAAGGCCTTGTTCCAACTCTTGCCTGCCAAAATGTATGCATTCCAATGGTCTTGAATACTTTGATAAAAACTTACTGAACTCCCACTCCACTGCAACAAAGCATCTTGAAACTGTAGAGTATCAAATAAAGGTCTAATGGTGGGTTGTGCTAAAGCAAAATGTCCTCGCTTAAATTCATAATCACCCCAAGCCTCTAAATAATGTGGTGTGGCAGCAATATACTGACACGCTGCCGCAGTCTCATCTTCCTTCATGGAGAATGCAACGGAGAGATCTAATTTTTTAATTCCTTCGGCAAAGGCTTCTCCATCGGGCATACTGTATACCGGATTGACACCGGCAAATATAACACCACCAAGGGTTCCTTCTTTAATACTATTTAAAACTGGCTCTAGGGCAGTGCCATTTTCTTTTCGAATTAAACGAGGAGCAGTAACATCTATCACCTCACTTTTTAGAAAGCGGTTGATGGCTAAAATTAATTGCTGCGCCCCCACATCTTGAATACCAGAAATAACCACAGCTTTTTTGCCGGCATTTTTCAGCGCAGCAACCGCTTTAGCAACGGCTTTTTGATGGGTTTCAGAAAGCGATCCGGGCGCTGTTATTCCAATAAGTTGGGCATACAGATGCGCCAAAATATTTTTTTGAGCTGATGGGGTTGCGGGAATTCGATAATCAGCAGCAGCACCACTAAGAGTCATGTTGGCTTCAAACTGAAAATGTTGAGACATTTTAGCCGCCTCATGTTCTTTGTAAGGGATTCTTGTTTTGGCATAGCCATTGTCAAAACCACCACCTTGCCAATCGCCTAAAAAGTCTGCGCCAACAGAAACAATGGCGGCAGCTTTGGAAAAGTCATAGTCGGCCAAAGCACGTTCGCCATAAGCAGCTTCAAAAGCGTCTAAAGCTTCTGCCTCAGCCACGGTGTCAAAATAAACATGTTTCACATTGGGATAAGTCGCTACAAAATCGGCAATAATTTTTTCAGTAGTAGGGCTACTATAGGTTTGTGTAATTAATGCGACTTCTTTTCCAGAGGCACCCAAAGCTTTCAACTTGGCACCCACCTGAAGATGCAAATCATCCCAAGAGATATCAGAGCCATTAGCTTTGGGGCCTTGCAGGCGCTGAATGTCATATAGAGAAAGTACGGAGGCATGCACACGAGCGTTGGCTCCACCTAAAACAGGAGCATCTTTATTATTTTCCACCTTAATTGGTCGACCCTCTCTTGTTTTTATAAGGATACTGGCATAGTCAAACCCATCGGCAATGGCAGTAGCATAATAATTGGCCACTCCAGGTATAATTTGCTCAGGTTGCACCACATAAGGTACCGATTTAATTACGGGGCCTTCACAAGCCGCTAAAGAAGCAGCGGCAGTGCTAAAACCAACATATTTAAGAAAGTCTCTACGCGAAGTATTGCTCTGTTTAAGCGCTTTTTCATCACTTAAAAAATCTTCTGGTAGTTTTGATGCAAATTCATCATGGGCCAACTGTTGCACCGCTGTGTTATCAGGATTTAGCTGTTCAATTTGCTTCCAGTATGTTTTCTTTGACGCCATATGTATTTATTCTATCGCTATTAATAGTGACATTTTCCACATTCCAATCCACCCATTTGGGCCACAGTAAGGTTTTCTACCCCATATTTTTTGGAAAGTGCTTCGTGAATCTTTTCGTAATATGCATTGTCAGCCACTTGCACATTGCTTTCTCGATGACAGCTAATACACCAACCCATGGTGAGGGGAGCATACTGATACATCACTTCCATTTCTTCCACAGGCCCGTGGCATTTCTGACATTCAATTTTACCAACCTCCACGTGTTGAGAATGATTGAAGTATGCAAAATCAGGTAAATTATGAATGCGAACCCATTTTACTGGTTGGGTTTCTCCGGTGTAGCTTTGTGAGTTTTCATCCCAACCCACGGCAGCATAAAGTTTTTTAATTTCTTTAGTATAAAAATCTTGAGTATAGCCATTGGCCAAGTCTTCTTCACCGTTGTATTCAGCAATATTTTTATGACAATTCATACACACATTAAGTGAAGGAATACCGGAATGCTTTGATACTCGTGCTGAAGAGTGGCAATATTTACACTCAATTTGGTTGGCTCCTGCATGAATTTTATGTGAATAATGTATGGGCTGAACAGGCATGTACCCTTGATCTACACCAACTTGCATTAAGTAGCCATAAACAAAATAAGCACTGCTTAACAAAAGAAAAACCACACTAACAAAAACCAAGAATTGATTTTGTACAAACGCTTTCCATATTGGTGTTCGCATTGGTTTTTCTTTGGGAAGGATATCCACGCCACTGGCGGCAGCAATTCGCAGAAGCGTACGTTGTACCAAAAATAGCATTACAATAAGCAAGGCTAAAACTAGGGCTAATGCAGCTAAAACTATAGTATTTGTTAGACCGTCTGAAGCAGAGGCTGAAGCAGCAGCACCAGGAGCCGCCACGGCAGCAACCGGAGCTGGAGGGATATAATCGGTATAAGCAAGAATATTATCAATGTCTGCGGTTGAAAGCTGAGGAAAAGATGTCATCACAGATTTATTGTATTCCTCAAAAATAGCGACAGCTTGCGCATCGCCTGACTTGACCATGGCTGTACTATTATTGATCCACTGATAGAGCCACTCTCGATCATATTTCTCACTCACTCCTCGAAGTGCTGGTCCTACGGCACGTTTGTTCAATTTGTGACAAGCAGCACAATTGGCATTGAACAGAGATTTACCTGCTTTTATAGCGGCATCATCTTGTGCAAAAAGGGTTACGGAACTGAGGAGAGAGAAAATGAAAATCAAGGGTAAGAGCACTCTGTTGGTATTGCTTACCTTTTC
>JBMYZB010000012.1:0-20616 GCA_049609945.1 Flavobacteriaceae bacterium | reverse complement strand
TCACTTTTTGTCTTAGTTCGTATAAATTTCCAGTCAAATATAAACTCAATTTGCTCAATTGGGTTTGATGATAAAAACTCCTTTGGGTTAAAAAATATATGGAGAACAAAAGCAACAGAACGTAGAGTATTCCATTTCTAAAGCTCAGGAGTACATCTATTATCCTTTGCATTTGGGTCTATTTTTTCAAAACAGTTTTAAAGCGTTCTAAGTTTTTAAGAGCAATTCCAGTACCTCTAACCACGGCTTGAAGGGGGTCTTCAGCCACATAAATGGGAAGGTCAGTTTTAAGCGTAAGTCTTTTGTCCAATCCTTTTAATAGGGCGCCTCCACCGGCCAAATAAATACCTGTGTTGTATATATCTGCTGCCAACTCAGGAGGGGTTTGTGAGAGAGCCTCCATTATAGCATCTTCAATACGAATTAAAGACTTGTCTAAGGCTCGGGCAATTTCACTGTAGTTGATTGTTGCTTGTTTGGGTTTTCCTGTGAGTAGGTCTCTTCCTTGCACCGACATTTCTTCTGGAGGGTTCTCCAATTCTTCTATGGCACTGCCAACTAACAATTTGATTTTTTCAGCGGTACGTTCACCCACATACAAATTATGTTTGCTACGCATATAATTTATAATATCATTGGTAAACACATCGCCTGCAATTTTTATGGATTTGTCACACACAATGCCAGAAAGTGCAATAATTGCAATTTCGGTGGTTCCTCCACCAATGTCTACAATCATATTCCCTTTGGGCTGCATTATGTCAATTCCGATTCCGATGGCCGCGGCCATCGGTTCATGAATCAAATAAACTTCTTTACCATTCACACGTTCTGCCGATTCTCTAACTGCTCGCATTTCTACTTCAGTAATTCCCGATGGAATACAAATAACCATGCGCAAAGAAGGGGAAAAAAACTTGCGCTTTAATGCAGGAATACTCTTGATCAACTGACTTATCATTTGTTCTGAAGCATTAAAATCAGCAATCACACCATCTTTCAAAGGTCGCACAGTGCGGATGTTTTCATGTGTTTTTCCTTGCATCATATTGGCCTCTTCACCAATGGCAATGACTTTTTCGGTGCTGCGGTCTATGGCAACAATAGAGGGACTGTCAATCACCACTTTATCATTGTGAATAATCAATGTGTTGGCAGTGCCCAAGTCAATAGCAATTTCTTCAACAAATAGTCCCATGCTTTCTAAATCTTACGTAAAAGTAAAAAATTAATGTTTGAAATGGCGTGTTCCTGTAAAGACCATTGCAATTTGATTGGTATTGCAATAAGCAATAGAGTCTTTATCTTTGATTGATCCGCCTGGTTGAATCACTTTATTGATTCCTTCGTTTCCAGCAATTTCTACACAATCAGGGAAGGGAAAAAAAGCATCGCTGGCCATCACAGCATCTTGCAAATCAAAGGTAAAGTGTTTGGCTTTGGCAATGGCTTGTTGCAAGGCATCTACCCGAGATGTTTGTCCGGTTCCGGAAGCCAAAAGCTGTTTGTTTTTACACAACACAATGGTGTTGGACTTGGTGTGCTTACAAATTTTAGAAGCAAATAATAAATCTTCAATTTCGTTATTGGTTGGTCTTTTTTTAGTCACATAAGTCAAATCTTCAACAATGTCTGTTTTGCGATCCGCTTCTTGCATCAAAATGCCGTTTAAGCAAGAGCGAATTTGTGTTTCTGGAAGGGGGTGTTCTTTTTGTATTAGAAGAATTCGGTTCTTTTTTTCTTTTAAAAGCGAAAGTGCTGACTCACTGTAGGCGGGTGCAATTACCACCTCACAAAACAGTGTATGGATCTTTTCTGCGGTTTCTATGTCAATTTCTTTATTGGCAATGAGCACGCCTCCAAAGGCAGAAACCGGATCACCTGCTAAGGCATCTTCATAGGCTTGCGCCAAACTTTCCCGAACGGCAAAACCACAAGCATTGTTGTGTTTCAAAATACCAAAGGCGGGCGAACCCTCATAAAATTCATTCATCAGTTGTACGGCTGCATCAATATCTAACAGATTGTTATAAGAAATGCTTTTGCCGTGCAATTGTTCTAAAAGATCAGAAAGGGAACCAAAAAAGCGTCCCTTTTGGTGCGGATTTTCGCCATAGCGCAAGGGCATTGCTTCGGCAGAACTGATTTTAAGTATATCTTCTTGGGTATTAAAATGAGAAAAAATAGCCGTGTCATAGTGGGAGGAAGTGTGAAAGGCTTTCACGGCAAATTGTTTGCGATCTTCCCAACTAAAAAATCCTTCTTGTTTTTGAAGTAACTCTAAAAATAATTCATAGTCTTGCTGACTGGAAACACACAAAACGGAATTAAAATTCTTGGCCGCTGCACGAATCAAGGCAATGCCTCCAATATCAATTTTTTCAATAATATCTGCTTCGCTGGCACCAGAAGCCACTGTTTTTTCAAATGGATAAAGATCTACGATCACCAGATCAAAAACCGGAATATCATAGTGTCGCAATTCTTCTTGATCGGAGGAGTTGTTTGCCCGATTTAATATGCCACCAAAAATTTTAGGATGCAAGGTTTTTACACGTCCGCCCAAAATGGAAGGATAGCTGGTGAGTGATTCTACTGCCACCACCTCATGTCCTTGTTGTTTGATATATGTTTCAGTGCCGCCGGTAGAATAAAATGTAACTCCTTGTGAGGCTAGAGTCTCCAAGATGGGATTTAGACCGGATTTATCAAAAACAGAAATAAGTGCACTCTTAATTTTGTGATCTTGCATGACTTAGTAAAGGTTTAAATTGGAATATAGTGAAGGGCAACTTCTTGGCAAAGTTGTTTTAAAAAGCGTTCGTCTGCGGGGCTAAAAGCTTTCGGAGTGTGTGAGTCTATATCTATTTGACCTACATTAACACCTTCAACAATAATCGGCACAACCAACTCTGATTGCACGGCTACATTGCAGGCAATATAATTGTCCACAGCTTGTACCTCGGGAATGTTTAGCGGAGCATTTTTAATTGCCACTTGGCCGCAAATGCCTTTTCCAAAAGGAATGGTGTTGTGGTCTGTGGGGGCTCCGGCATAGGCTTTTAAATGTAGGGTTTTCTTTTTGTGGTTGGCAAAATAGAAGCCCACCCAATCAAAGTGAGCTACCTCGGTTTGTAATTTCTCACAGAGCATTTTTAATTGAGATGGGAAAGAAAGTGCTTTGTTTTGTAACAACACTCTTGTCCAATCTAATACCAATTGTTTTTGTAGCTCAGCCATTTTGCAAAAGTAAAAATTAGTTGGCGAGTTACTCGTTAAAACTGAGGAAGTTTTTACTTTTATATGACTTAATAAATTCCTAATGGAACAACACATCAACGTGGAGGGAATGACCTGCCTAAATTGCCAAAAAAGTGTGACGGAAAAATTGGCCGCCATTGAGGGTGTAGAGAATGTTTCTGTTTCTTTTGAAAAGGCCAGAGCACAATTTGAAACCCCCGTATTTTTACCCTTAGATGCCATTGCCGCCCAATTGGGTTCAAAATATACTGTCTCTGACCCTAAGCAGCCCGCAACTGCCTCAAGTGCAAACCCAAAACCCCTTTCCAAATGGAAAGCCCTCCTGCCTTTATGGCTTATCTTTGGTTATTTGGCGGCGGCCACTGCCTTTTTGCAATACCTTACCCAAAATCCGCAGCGTCTAATGTTAGATTTTATGGGGTTGTTTTTTATTGTTTTTAGCTTTTTTAAATTTTTAGATTACAGCGGGTTTCCCACTTCCTTTGCTAAATACGATCCCTTGGCTAAAAGAAGTAAGTTTTACGCACAGTTATATCCCTTTGTAGAAAGTTTACTCGGCTTGCTGTTTCTCTTTCAAAAAGGCTTGTTTGTGGCATTACTGCTCACCGTTTTGTTGTTGTCCCTTACCACTTATGGCGTGTTGCAAAGCCTGCTAAATAAAAATGAAATTGAATGCGCTTGTTTGGGCACGGCCCTCAAGCTACCCATGACAGAGGCCACTTTGATTGAAAATCTGCTGATGATCTCCATGGCTTTGATCAGCTTAAGTGGGTTTTTAGTTTAAGCGAATTTTAAATAAGAACCCGCTCGAAATCAATGAGCCACAAGATTTGAATTTAAATATCTTAGAATGAATAATTATTTAAAACAAGTTAAGTAGGTCAATGCTGATTAAGAACGGGTAATTTTTGAATTTCATTTCAAAAGTAATTTGTTAATCATTCAAAAAATCAAAAAAATAGTTCTAAAATAGAGTTAAAAATTCTAAATTAGAATAATAGTTTACAAGTAAAACGTCAAGTAATATTTCACTTTGAAATTTTAAAAACTATATTTTATGGAAAAAGCAATTGGAATTAACATTAGAAAAATTAGAGAATTGAAAGGCCTTACCCAAGGCTATATGGCCTCGCAATTGTCTTTAACTCAACGCGCCTATAGCAAATTGGAAAGTGGGGAAACCCGTTTACATTGGAATCGTATGACAGAAATTGCCAAAATTTTAGAAGTAGATCCCATAGACATGATCAGCTTTGATGACAGTTTGGTGTTTCACAACTGCACCCAATCTGGAAAATTTGGAGACATTATACACAATAATTTTCCAAAAGAGTTGAAAGAACAATACGAAAGCCGAATTCAGCATTTAGAAAAGGAAGTCACCTTCTTACGAGATCAACTTAAAAAGGAATAAAAAAAACCCTGCCTATGGGCAGGGTTTTTTTTAGTTAACAGAATTGATTTTACATCATTCCGGGCATACCTCCACCCATTGGTGGTGCTGCAGCAGGTGTTTCTTCTTTAATGTCAATTAAAGCACACTCGGTGGTGAGAATCATACCGGCCACTGAGGCAGCATTTTCTAGAGCCACACGGGTCACTTTCTTAGGATCAATAATACCGGCTATCAGCATGTCAACATAACTATCGTCTTTAGCATTATATCCAAAGTTTTCTGCGCCTTCTAATACCTTAGAAACAACCACAGAGCCTTCGCTTCCAGCATTTTCTACAATGGTGCGTAAGGGTGCTTCAATAGCCTTGTTAATGATTTGAATACCAGTGGCTTCATCGTCATTGGCTGCTTTTAATTTAACTAAGCCTTTTTTGGTTGCCAAAAGAGCTACTCCACCTCCAGCAACAATGCCTTCTTCAACGGCAGCACGAGTGGCATGCAAGGCATCGTCAACACGGTCTTTTTTCTCCTTCATCTCTACTTCTGAGGGAGCACCTACATAAAGAACAGCAACTCCACCAGACAATTTAGCTAGGCGTTCTTGTAGCTTTTCTTTATCATAATCTGAAGTGGTTGTTTCAATTTGTGATTTAATTTGACTCACACGCGCTTTGATATCTTCTACAGCTCCATTACCATTGACCACGGTAGTATTGTCTTTGTCTATGGTCACTTTTTCTGCTGTTCCCAACATATCAATAGTAGTATTTTCAAGCGTAAATCCGCGTTCTTCAGAAATTACAGTACCACCAGTTAAAATGGCGATATCTTCTAACATTGCTTTTCTACGATCACCAAAACCAGGGGCCTTAACCGCTGCAATTTTTAGTGCGCCACGCAATTTGTTTACTACAAGCGTTGCAAGGGCTTCACCGTCCACATCTTCTGCAATAACTAAAAGGGGTTTTCCGGTTTGGGCAACAGGTTCCAAAATGGGTAACAAATCTTTCATAGCCGATATTTTCTTGTCATACAACAAAATGTATGGATTTTCCAGATCAGCTTCCATTTTTTCGGAGTCAGTTACAAAATAGGGAGATAAATACCCGCGGTCAAATTGCATACCTTCTACCACGTCAACATAGGTATCTGTTCCTTTGGCTTCTTCTACTGTAATGACACCTTCTTTACCTACTTTTTCAAAAGCTTCGGTAATGAGAGCACCAATGGTTTCATCATTATTGGCTGAAATGCTGGCCACTTGATGAATTTTTTCAGAGGAATCACCAACGGCCACGGCTTGTTTCCCAAGTGCTTCTACAATGGACTCAACGGCTTTGTCAATTCCACGTTTCAAATCAAGCGGATTGGCACCGGCCGCCACGTTTTTAAGCCCTTCTTTAACAATTGCTTGAGCAAGTAAGGTGGCTGTGGTGGTTCCGTCACCTGCTAGATCGTTTGTTTTTGAAGCCACTTCTTTTACCATTTGGGCACCCATATTTTCTAAGGCTCCTTCCAATTCAATTTCTTTTGCAACGGTAACACCATCTTTGGTTACTTGAGGGGCTCCGAAGGCTTTTCCGATTATAACATTACGTCCTTTGGGACCAAGAGTTACTTTCACCGCATTGGCTAGGGCATCAACACCACGTTTAATCCCGTCTCTTGCTTCAATATCAAATTCTATTTGTTTTGCCATGTCTTATGATTTTAAATAATTTAAACAATAGCGAGAATATCGCTTTCTTTCATAATCAAATAATCTACCCCTTCATGTTGAAGTTCTGTGCCTGCATATTTGCCGTAGAGCACTTGGTCTCCAACGCTAACCGTCATGGGGTTGTCTTTAGTACCATTTCCCACAGCAACAACAGTTCCTCTTTGAGGTTTTTCTTTGGCTGTGTCAGGAATAATGATTCCGGAGGAGGTTTTGGTTTCTGCAGCGGCAGGTTCCACAAGAACTCGGTCTGCAAGGGGTTTAATTGCTATCTTACTCATTTTAATTTATTTTTATTTATATCTTTCTAGTCATAAATTATGCCAAACAAATTTTGGTGACAGATTGTTAAAGTTGGGAAACAAAAACTGACAGGCTGACACAGAACTATGCTCGAGTCGTATTAGTTTGAAATAGGCTCAATAGGTATTTCAGGAATTTCTTCGGCTTCGGGTGCCACCTCTGGCACAGCTAAAGGTTGTGCTGTTGGTGAATCATCTTGTAGCAATCTCGAATCCTGAACACTGGCAGAACGTTCTAGGGTAATATTAGAAACAAGAATTAAAACCATTAGTAAAATGGCTAATACCCATGTACTACGGTCTAAAAAATCACTTGTTTTTTGCACCCCTCCAATTTGTTGAGAGCCCCCACCACCAAATGAAGAAGAAAGACCTCCACCTTTGGGGTTTTGCACCATAACAACTAAGATCAAAAGGAAACAGACCACCATTATGAGGGCGATAAAAATTGAAAATGTGCTCATTGTTGTTTATTTTTTAAAACTTTAATTTGGTTGGCAAAGAAACTATTTTTTTCTGGATTTTTCAAACGCAAAATTTCGTATGCCTGAATGGCTTTATCATATTTTTTTTGTTTTACAAAAATTTTCGCTAAAGTTTCGGTCATCAATTCTTCGGTAGAGATCCAACTAGCCTCACTGAGGTCTTCTTGTCTTTTAGCTTCTTTAGACATGGGTTTTATTTTAGGTTGTTGAGCCAAAAAAGCATCAATCAAGGCTAAGCGGTCTGCAGGTGCAGTAGCAATATGTTGTTTTGATTGAACAAACTTAAGCCAGCTGGTAAAGGTCATTTCGGGTGGTGATGTACTTGTTTTTTGTACGCTTTTTTTTCCGCTAGACACTTTTTTTACTGGTTTTGTGGTAGGTTCTAGGGGTGGTGTTATCTTTTGGGCTTTGAGTACTTTTTTTGTGGTGGGTTTTATAGATAAAGTTTTCTTTTTGCTTTTAGACTCCTTTTTTGTTTTGAGTTCAAGTGGGGTTTCATTCCAAGCATAGAGTATTGAACGATCAAAAGTTCTGCTTGCCGTTTGTTGCATCCACTCTTGGGCTTGCTCAGGCTGATGAATAGAAGCCCACTTGGCCAGATGAAGCCAAGCATTCTGAAAATAAGGATATTGGTTTGTAAGTTGTTTTAAAGTTTCAAAAGCCTCTTTGGAGCCTTGTTGAATTGCTTCAATGGTGTCAAAATAGGAAGGTTTTTTTTTCACCATTTGGCAAGAGTTTGATTAAAAATATCTTGTGTGATTCGTTCAAAAATTTCTTTATGTGCTGTATCAATCACATCATATACTTGCTTATCTGCTGGAAAGTCATAAAAAAAGGAAAAGGATTTTTTGAAGCTATCTTCTTCCTTTTTAGTATTGGTAAAGGTTAGAAAAACAGTCATTTTTAATCGGTTTTGAGCAGCGGTATTTTCGGCCGTTGCCGACATGGGGGTCACACTGTATTCTGTAATATCACCTTCATAAATTAGATCACCATCGGCGCTTACTAAATCCAAATTAGTTAGGTTTAGAATGAGGTCTTGTAGGGCCACTGTAAAATCGCGATCCAATCCAGGTTCAACGGTAGAGCCCGGTTTGTTTCCAGCCACATTAACAAAATAATTGACTTGAAAGGAAGTTGTCCCAGGAGGAATGGAGGCTCCTGTGAAGGAATAAATTCCGCAGCCCATTAAACATAAAAGTAGGCTGGTGCTCCACAAAAATTGTAATTTAGCTATTCTCCACATTATGCAAATCAAATTGTTTTATTTTTCGATACAAAGTACGTTCTGAAATGCCCAGTTCTTCTGCTGCCAATTTACGTTTTCCTTTGTTTCGAATCAAGGCACTTTTAATCATTTCAACCTCTTTTTCTAAAAGTGAAAGCGGTTCTTCTTCAACCACAGCTTCAGCATAATCGTCATAGGTTGAAGCAGCATCTTGGGTATGGAATTCGGCTTCTGAAGGGGGGTTGTCATTTGAAATAGGAATAGCTTTATAAGTGTTTTCTGCTGAGGCAAATTCTTCTGTTTCTTTTTTACCATATATTTTTTCAATTAGCCCTTGATTGTCTTCTTGCACCTTTCGGTTATCGTCTTGTAACAACTCTAAGGTTAATTTTTTGAGATCATTCAAGTCGCTTTTCATGTCAAAAAGGACTTTATATAAAATTTCTCTTTCGGTGGCAAAGTCGCTTTCTTTTTTTTCTTGGGAGAGCAACATGGGTAAGTTTTTACCACTGTTTGGCAGGTATGTGCGCAAGATGGCAGCAGAAATTTCACGTTCTTTTTCTAATACTGAAAGTTGTTCAGCCACGTTGCGTAGTTGTCTAATATTTCCGTTCCATCTATAGTTGACAATCATTTTTTGACTTTCTTCTGTCAATCGCAATGTGGGCATATGATATTTTTGAGCAAAGTCTGAAGCAAATTTTCGAAACAATAAGGGTATATCTTCTTTACGTTCTCGAAGGGGAGGTAGGGTAATTTCTACCGTACTTAATCGATAATATAGGTCTTCCCTAAATTTACCTTTTTGAATGGCTTCGGCCATATTAACGTTTGTGGCGGCCACAATGCGTACATTGGTTTTTTCGACTTTTGATGCACCTACTTTTAGAAATTCACCACTTTCTAAGACTCGTAACAAACGCACTTGAGTAGTTAATGGCAACTCACCCACTTCATCTAAAAAAATGGTGCCTCCATCGGCCACTTCGAAATAGCCTGAACGGGTTTGAGTGGCACCTGTAAAGGCTCCTTTTTCATGGCCAAACAATTCACTGTCAATTGTGCCTTCGGGAATGGCTCCGCAATTAACCGCAATATATTTGGCATGCTTTCGATGCGAATATTGATGAATAATTTTGGGAATATTTTCTTTCCCCACACCACTTTCGCCAATCACAAGAACCGATATGTCCGTGCTGGAAACGCGCATTGCTTTTTCAAGTGCACGATTTAAACCGGTGTGATTTCCTATAATTCCAAAACGTTGTTTAACACTCTGTAATGATTCCATGGTTAAATAGAGTTTGAATAACCTACTGCTTTACCAATTAAGGTTGCTGCTGTACAATCAGTAATTTTAACACCCACAAAGTCACCGGGTTGGTAGTTTTCTTTGGGAAAAACTACCACAGTGTTTTGGGTGGTTCTACCACTCCAATAATCGATTGATTTTTTGGAGGGTTTTTCGATGAGCACACAAACGGTTTGTCCTACAAAAGCCTGAGTGCGAAACTGACTGTGTTTTTGCTGTAAGTCAATAATTTCTTTTAAGCGTCTTTTTTTGGTCTCTAGGGGCACATCATCCGGAATTTTTCTTGCGGCCAATGTGCCTGGACGTTCAGAATAAGCAAACATAAAACCAAAATCATATTTAACATATTCCATTAAGGAAAGTGTTTCTTGATGATCGGCTTCTGTTTCTGACGGAAATCCAGCAATCATATCATGTGAAATACCACAGTGAGGTATAATCCTTCGGATCTTGTCAATAAGTTCAAAATATTCTTCTCGACTGTGTAAGCGGTTCATTTTTTTGAGTATTCTATTACTCCCCGACTGCACTGGAAGATGGATATATTTACAAATGTTTGGGTGTTTGGCCATGACGTGTAAAACCTCCAAAGAGAGGTCTTGCGGGTTGGAGGTCGAAAAACGCAAACGCATGCCTGGTTGCACGGCAGCCACCATATCTAACAAATGATGAAAACGCACAGCTGTTTTTTGTTGCAGGGAAGAAGCCTTATCAAAATCTTTTTTTAATCCACCCCCATACCAAAGATAACTGTCCACATTTTGTCCCAAAAGCGTAATTTCTTTATATCCCTTTTGCCATAGGTCTTCCACTTCTTGCAATATGCTTTTGGGGTCGCGACTTCTTTCTCGGCCACGGGTAAAGGGCACCACACAAAACGTGCACATATTATCACACCCTCTGGTGATGGAAACAAAAGCTGTGATGCCGTTGCTATTGAGGCGGACTGGGGCAATGTCTCCATAGGTCTCTTCTTTAGAGAGTATCACATTAACCGCTTCTCTTTCGGCAGCAATTTCTTCTAGCAAATTAGGTAGGTCTTTGTAGGCGTCTGGTCCAACAACTAAATCCACAATTTTTTCTTCTTCTAAAAAGCGATGTTTTAAGCGCTCTGCCATGCATCCCAAAACGCCCACTTTCACTTTTGGGTTTTGTACTTTAAGTCCATTAAAATGCACCAGTCGATTACGTACTGTTTGTTCGGCTTTTTCTCTTATTGAACAAGTGTTTAATAAAATTAAAGATGCATTTTCTAATTTGTCGGTAATACCAAAACCCTCCCCCTTCAAGATAGAGGCCACCACTTCGCTATCGGCAAAATTCATCTGGCATCCATAACTTTCGATATAGACCCATTTATTGTCAATACCCTTGGTTTTTGGGAGGGAGATGCCCTCAAAAGCATAAGGGTTATTGCTAGATGTTGTAAGCATTTTCGATTTCATGGTGGTGCAAAAGTAAGAAAAAGCAAACAATATTGACATTTTGTCAGTTGTTGCTTTTGTTTAAGACAAGCAAGGTGCTATTAGTGAGGCAATTTATCTCGCATGAGGCCATAAACCCAAGTGCCTATTGCGGCGGCAAAAATAACTACCAAAATAGGATATGCCCCGGCACCTATTAAAACGAACATTGGACCTGGACAAGCACCTGTGAGAGCCCAACCCAAACCAAAAATGGTACCTCCCATGACATAACGTTTCACCCCAAATTCCTTTTCTTCAATTAAAATGGTTTTACCAAAAAATGATTTTAGCTGGTAACGTTTAATTGCTTGAGTTCCTAAAATACCTAAAAACAAGGCAGAACCAATGATACCATACATGTGAAAAGATTGAAATTGAAACATCTCATAAATGCGAAACCATGAGGCAGCTTCTGATTTAAACATGATGATTCCAAAAAGGATTCCTATAAAAAATAAAATACTGTTCTGCATGATTAAAAGAGTTGTGGTAAAACAAAATGTGTCATTAACAATCCTCCCACAAAAAACCCTATCACGGCAAAAAGGGAGACCAATTGTAAATTACTAAGCCCAGAAATGGCATGTCCAGAAGTGCATCCACCAGCGTATCGTGTTCCAAAACCAACCAAAAACCCTCCTAAAATGAGAAGGGCAAGAGTTTTTGGTTCACTCAGAGCATCGGAGCCAAATAATTCTTGAGGCATGTATTGATTGCCTCCTGAATGTATATTGATCGTCTTAAGTGACTCAATTGTATCTTTACTAATGAATACAGTAGTATCGGTTGACAATAAATGGGCACCAATCCATCCACCAACAATGGCACCTAATATAACAATCAAATTCCAACGTTGTGACTTCCAATCATACCGAAAAAAGGAACTGGTTTTGCCCGCACCACAAAGAGCACATAGCGTTCTTAAATTAGAAGACATACCAAAACTTTTATTTAGAAACAACAATAAAAAGAGGACAAGAGCAATCATGGGGCCGCCCACATACCAGGGCCAAGGTTGAAAGATAAAATCCATAGTTAAATTTATTTTAATGAAGTTGGACAAACATAGGCTGTAGTCTCAATACCGGCTTGTTCAATGGCGTTGAAACCTCCTTTAACATCGATTAAATTATGTATGCCACGGCTTTTTAAAATGGAAGCTGCAATCATGCTTCTGTAGCCCCCGGCACAATGAATGTAGAAGGGTTCGATTGCGGGAAATTCACTTAAGTGGTCGTTTAGATAATCCAAAGGTGTGTGAATTGCATTGAGAAGGTGTTGAGCTTGAAACTCTCCAGTTTTACGCACATCAAAGACGGCAAGGGGAGCCTTTTTTTCAAGGGCTTTTTTAAGGTTAAGTGCTGATTGACTTTCAACGCAATCGGTTTCTTTACCGGCAGCTTCCCAGGCAGCAATGCCTCCCTCTAAGTAGCCCAAAGTATTGTCAAACCCGACGCGAGCCAAGCGGGTAACGGTTTCTTCTTCTCTGCCTTTGGATGCTACTAACAAAAGGGGTTGTTTTACGTCGCCAATAAGGGCACCCACCCAGGGTGCAAACCCTCCGTCAATTCCAATAAAAAGTGATCTTGGAATGTGCTTATGGGCGTACTCGTCTTGGTGGCGCACGTCCAAGACTATGGCTCCCATTTCGTTCGCTAATTCTTCAAATTGTTGTGGCCCAATGGGTGTGGTACCTTTTTTCAATACTTCAGCCACATCTTCATAACCATATTTATTCATTTTGACATTGAGCGGAAAGTATTGTGGTGGAGGTAAAAGCCCTTCAGTAACTTCTTTGATAAAGTCAGTTTTGGACATATCTTCGCGCAGGGCATAGTTTGTTTTTTTTTGTTCCCCTAAAGTGCCAACGGTTTCTTTACTTAAATTTTTACCGCAAGCCGATCCAGCTCCATGGGCGGGATATATAATAAGCGAATCCGGTAGGGGCATTATTTTGTTACGCAGGCTGTCATAAAGCATTCCAGCTAAATCTTCTTGGGTTAAATCGGCTCCTTTTTGAGCCAAATCAGGGCGTCCCACATCACCTAAAAACAGAGTGTCTCCACTGAAAAGAGCATGTGCGTTTCCTTTTGCATCTTTTAATAAGTAGCAACTACTTTCCAAGGTGTGTCCTGGTGTGTGCAAAAGTGTGATGGTAATCTCTCCTATGGCAAAGGTTTGTCCGTCTTTGGCAATAATAGTCTCAAAACCTGTTTCTGCATTGGGTCCGTAAACAATAGGTGCACCAGTAGCTTCCGAAAGTGTAACATGTCCGCTCACAAAATCGGCATGAAAATGAGTCTCAAAAATGTATTTAATGCTAGCGTTATCTTTTTTTGCCTTGTCTATGTAAGAGTTAACTTCTCTTAAAGGGTCAATAATAGCCACCTCGCCCTTACTTTCAATATAGTAGGCTCCTTGCGCTAAGCATCCGGTATAAATCTGCTCTATTTTCATTTGATCTTTGTTTTATGCAAAATTAATTGGTCTGTAGATAATATTTATTATTTCTTCATAAGATTACTCTATAGAGCTATTATTTTGTCTTCTAATATTTTTTTTGAGGGTGCTTTTGTCCTTAAATCCGTCAAAATTTTGAACGGCATCTTCTGTGTTTATAAAAAGATTTTTAGCTTTTAGTGTATCAATGAGTTTACTTTTAAAAATACGATCCCGAGTGGGACCAATAGCGCCTGCAATCAAAACCCGTATTCCTTTTTGTTGGAGGCTTTCAAACAATGTAATGAGTTGGCTGGTGGCTGTGGCATCTATATAATGGATGGCTTCTGCATTGAGCACAAAGCCCTTAATGGTTGTTTGTTTTTTTTGGATTTCTTCTTCCACCAGTGTTTTAAAATATTGAATATTGCCAAAATAAAGCTGTCCGTCAAAGCGTATGATCAATAAATCTTCTCGAACAACAGCCATTTCTGGAAAGCGTTTGATATTTCTAAAATAGGGGGTGTCTTTAATTTTTCCTAAAATGGCAAAATGTGGTTTAGAAGTGCGATACACTAAGTGCAATAGTGAAAAAAGAACACCTAAAAGAACACCTTCTTTAATTCCTAAAAAGAGGGTAGCTAAAAATGTAAAAAGTAAAATAAAAAACTCTTCTTTGTGATTGCGAAATAGTTTGGCTGCATAGTTAATATCAACTAATCTACTAACGGCTCTGATAATGATAGCGGCTAAGATGGTTTTTGGTAAATAATAAAACCATGGGGTTAGAAAAAGGAGAATACATCCCACCACAAGCGCACTAATCAAAAGGGCAACCCCGCTTTTTGCCCCAGCTTGATCGTTTACAGCGGTGCGAGAAAATCCACCCGTGATGGGATATGATTGAAAAAAGGCTCCTACTAGGTTGCTCCCCCCCAAAGCAATAAGTTCTTGGTTGGGATTGAGGTATTGTGTTTTGTTTTTTTCTTCAAAAGCCTTGCCCAATGAAATGGCTTCTAAATAAGCAACTAAAGCTAAGGTGAGCGCAATTGAAAAAAGTTCACTTAAGCGAATAGCCGAAATTTGAGGGATTTCAAAATGAGGTAGTCCAGCAGGAATGCTTCCAACCAATTCAATAGATTGGTTTTCCCATTTAAAAAATTTGGAAAATAAAATGCTTAGTAGCACCACCAAAATAACACTAGGTATTTTAGGGTAAAATTTCTTTAAAAGATGCAGAAGCACTAAAGCCGTAATGCCCAAAAGGAGACTGTAATAGTTTATTTGATTAAAACTCGAAATAGTGGCCACTACTATTTTTTGGATTTGATTGCTTTGCAAAATGTTAATACCCAAAAAATACTTGATCTGACTCAAGCCTATTATGATAGCTGCCGCAGAAGTAAATCCGCTAATAACGGGTTTTGAAAGAAAAGCAACAACAAACCCCATTTGCAAAAAACCCATGGCAATTTGTAGCAAGCCCACCATAAAGGATAGGGAAATGGCGAGTAAAATATATTCTTCAGGTCCAGAGAGAGAAAGAGAACCTAAACCGGCGGCAACTAACAATGAATCTAAGGCCACTGGCCCTACTGCCAATTGCCTTGAGGTGCCCAAAACCGCATAAACCACTTGAGGAACTAAGGCTGCATAGAGGCCATAAACGGGTGGTAAACCTGCAATTAAGGCATATGCCATTCCTTGAGGAATGAGTAACACTCCAACGGTTAGTCCTGCTGCAAGGTCACCTTTAAAATATTCTTTTTTGTAATGAGGAAGCCATTCTAAAATGGGCAAATAGCGCATTATCATAAAACCAATATATTTGCTTTTTTAGAACAGTTAAAGCTAATGTTTAAAAACAAAAGTTGCTTTTTTATGGCAGCGTAAAGATACAAATTTTGAAAGTTCCAAAAAAACTTACCTACTTTTGCAACAATCAGAAAATTCAGTTATGGCTAAGAATTTGGTAATTGTTGAGTCACCCGCCAAAGCAAAGACTATTGAAAAGTTTTTAGGAAAGGAGTTTAAAGTAGCCTCTAGTTATGGACACATTGCAGATTTACCTTCCAATGAGTTGGGGGTGGCTGTTGAAAGTAGCTTTACTCCAAAATACATTGTTACACAAGACAAAAGAAAGGTGGTTAATGAACTTAAAAAATTAGCCAAAAATGCTCAAACTGTTTGGTTGGCCAGTGATGAAGATCGAGAAGGAGAAGCCATAGCATGGCATTTGGCTAACCAATTGAAGTTGTCTGATAAAAACTCAAAACGGATTGTTTTTTCGGAAATAACCAAAAGTGCCATTTTAAAAGCGATTGATAAACCAAGAGCAATCAATTATGATTTGGTTAATGCTCAACAAGCTCGAAGGGTCTTAGATCGATTGGTGGGCTATGAACTATCTCCCGTACTTTGGAAAAAAATTAAAACTGGTCTATCTGCTGGAAGAGTACAATCGGTTGCTGTGCGACTAATTGTGGAGCGAGAAAGAGAAATCAATGCGTTTAAACCCAAAGAATTATTCAAAACAAAGGGTAAATTTAAGACGCTCTCCGGAGCTCGTTTTGAGGCACAATATGATAAAGACTTTGACAACGAAACAGATGCACGAGCCTTTTTAGAAGTGCATAAAACAGCCGTTTTTTCCGTAGATGCCATTCAGGTGAAACCGGGTAAAAAGACCCCTGCGCCACCATTTACAACTTCAACCTTGCAACAAGAAGCTTCCCGAAAGCTTTATTTTTCAGTGAGTAAAACTATGAATCTGGCGCAACGACTTTACGAAGCGGGATTAATTACTTATATGCGAACTGATAGTGTGAATTTGTCTGAAGAAGCTCAAGGAGCCATTCATCAAAAAATTGTTGAAACTTTTGGTGATGCCTATCTTCAAAGCCGAACATATAAAACAAAAAACAAAGGAGCTCAAGAGGCCCATGAAGCTATCAGACCCACCAATCCTTTAAATGAATCTATAGCCCATTTAGAATACGACCAAAAGCGACTCTATGAACTCATTTGGAAACGCACTGTGGCATCACAAATGGCAGATGCTGCTTTGGAACGTACTAAAATTTCAATCCGCTCAACAGCTACACCAATCCCTTTTTCTGCCAAAGGAGAAGTTATCACCTTTGATGGATTTTTAAAACTGTATATTGAAGGAATGGATGACAATGAAGAAGAATTAACAGGTCTCCTTCCTAAAATGACTCAAGGCGAAAATGTGGAAATGGAAAGCTTAATCAGCACACAACGTTTTTCAAAGCCACCCTATCGCTACAGCGAGGCCTCGCTAGTAAAAAAATTAGAAGAGCTTGGCATTGGAAGACCTTCTACCTATGCCCCCACCATATCTACCGTTCAAAATAGAGGTTATGTTGAAAGAGGAGCTTCAGAGGGGCAACAGCTAAGTTATATGCAACTCAAACTGGAAGGGCAAAACCTCAAGGAGGGGAGGTTAACAGAAAAAGTGGGAGCCGATAAAGGCAAGTTGTTACCCACAGATATAGGAAACATTGTAAACGACTTTTTGGTGGCACATTTTGAATCTGTTTTAGATTTTAATTTTACTGCTCAAGTTGAAACAACCTTTGACAACATTGCTCGTGGAGAGGAAGATTGGACCAAAATGATAAAACAGTTTTATGGTAATTTTCATCCCACTGTAGAGCATGTAAAAGACAATGTTCAGCGTGAATCTGGAGAAAGAGAATTGGGTATCGATCCTAAAAGTGGAAGATCATTAAAAGTGCGTTTAGGCAAATTTGGACCCATGGCTCAAATTGGAAATGCTACAGATGACACACCACCACAATTTGCCAGTTTAACCCCAGATCAACAACTGGAAACCATCACCTTTGAAGAAGCCTTGGCTTTATTTGAACTTCCTAAAAGTTTGGGTGAACACGAAAACATTGAGGTATTAGTGAACACAGGGCGCTTTGGTCCTTACATTAAATATGACAAAATTTTTGTATCACTACCAAAAGGATTAGATCCTAGAAATGTGGATCTTAATCAGGCCATTGAATTTATTGAAGAGAAGAAAAAAACAGAAGCACCCATCTACAGTTACCAAGACTTGCCGGTGACCAAAGGGGTGGGTCGTTTTGGCCCCTTTTTGAAATGGAATGGTTTGTTTATCAATGTCAATAAAAAATACGATTTTGATAACTTATCCCATTCCGATATTGAGACCCTAATTCAAGAAAAAATTCAAAAGGAAAAAGAGAAGTTAATTCACCATTGGGAAGCCGAAAAAATTAGGGTTGAAAAAGCACGATGGGGCCGTTCTGCCATAATAATGGGTAGAAAAAAAGTGGAATTGCCCAAAACGGTTGATGCCACCAAAATCACTTTGGAAGAGGCAAAACAATATTTGGGTTTAGGCGCCAAAACAAAAACAAAACGCAAAACAAAGAAAACCTAAATGAGTTTGGAATTGCTAGTTCCGGTGGAGGAAGAAAACCAGTTGGGGTTAAGTCTTCTGCCCCAACAAGTGCTGGGAAAAAATATTTTACGGCACTCGGCAGTTCATGGTTTTCCAGATTTGAAAGGAGTTTCTGTAGCGTTGGTAGGCCTAGAAGAAAATAGAAATAGCTATTTTCCGAATTCCTTCTTTGATCTTAAGAAATTCAGAAAATATTTTTACGAGCTCTATCCGGGAAATTGGTCAGTACGATTGGCAGATTTAGGTAACTTACCTAATGGCGAGAAAGTTGAAGACACCTATTTTGCTATTAAAGAAATTGTAACGCACCTTAGGCAATTAAACATCATCCCAATTTTGATTGGAGGCAGTCATGATTTGATCTTCCCAATGTACCAAGTGTATCAGGATCAAAGGCAACTGGTCAACATCGTTTCTGTAGATCGTTCATTTGATTTTTCTCAAGAAGAGGAACTCATATCGGGGCGGTCGTATATGAGTAAAATCATTATGAATCATCCCAATCTACTAAATAATTATACTAATTTGGGCTATCAAAGCTATTATTGTGCGCAAGAAGAAAATGATTTGATGGAAAAATTATTTTTTGACGCTGTACGCCTAGGTCAGATTTTAGACGATCCAAAACAAACAGAGCCATATTTTAGAGATGCAGATATTGTGGGATTTGATATGAAAAGTATATCCTGTCAAGCCAGTGGCGATTTTCAAAATGGAACTCCTAACGGATTGGATGCAAGAACGCTTTGTACTCTGGCACGTTATGCAGGAATTAGTGATAGAGTGACGGCTTTTGGCGTTTTTGAAATGCCAGCCACAACAATTTTTATGCAATTGTTGGCCCAAGTTATTTGGTATTTTGTGGAGGGGGTAAATTTCCGTTTTGGAGAATACCCGGTGGCCATAGGCCCCGATTTCAAGACCTATAACGTGGAAATGACCCATCAAACCCTTCGTTTTTTTAAAAGTGAAAAAAGCAAAAGATGGTGGATGGAAATAACAAATGATTTAAATGTTAATAATAAATTAAAAAGTTCTGCGTTATTACCTTGCACACAAGAAGATTATCAAGATGCAATGCATAATAAATTGCCTGAAAGGTGGTTAAATGCATTGAAAAGATTAAATTAGGCAACAAATCAAATTATGATATCTACTGTGTTTAAAGAATTAGTGAATAACCTAAAGGTTCGAACATAATAGACATACTATATATTGATGAAAAAAATATTGACTTTTGTTTTAATTGGATTTCTAGCAGTTTCCTGTGGAATGAAGAACAGAGGAGAACTGATCGGAGTCAAGCAAAAAAAGTATTTTAGCGAGAAGCCCTATGGGATGACACTCATTGAAGGAGGAGCTTACATTATGGGAAAATCCGATGAAGATGTAGCTCAGCTTCTCAATGCCCCCGCCCGAACCGTAACAGTTCCTTCCTTTTATATGGATGAAACAGAAATAACCAATAGTGAATATAGACAATTCATATATTGGGTTAAAGATTCAATTGCATTAGCCATGTTGGCTCGTAAAGCTGATGAACTAGAATTGGGAGAAGATAATAAAGATGGAATTGGTGAATTTGCTTTTAAAGATTCTGACACTTCAAAACTTAGCGAATTCCAAAAATACATGCGTGAAAATTATTATGATTTAAGCGAAGACCTTTACGCTGGTAAAAATCTAAACTATGATGCCGATTTGACATGGAACACAGAAGATTATGTTGATCAAAACTATGCGTTAGTGATGGATTCTCTTTATCTACCCCCAGAACAATGGTACACAGGGGAACCTAAACTTGATGTTTCAAAAGTGGTGTATGGTTACACGTGGTTTGATGCTGAAGCTGCTTCAATAGAATCAAAAAGAACCCGAGAACATTTTATAGATCGGACACCCTACATCAAAAAAGAGGAAATACAAGTATATCCAGACACAACGGTTTGGATTAAAGATTTTACCTATTCCTATAACGAGCCCATGCACAATGATTATTTTTCACACCCAGCTTACCAAGATTATCCGGTTGTTGGGATTTCATGGACTCAAGCAGTTGCCTTTTGCAACTGGCGTACCAATTTCAAAAACAACTATCAAAGAGGGAAGGGCAAACCATTTGTGAGTCGTTTTCGATTGCCCACAGAAGGCGAGTGGGAATATGCTGCTCGTGGAGGAATTCCGTCAGGAACCTACCCTTGGGGAGCTCCCTATTTGCTCAATGACAGAGCCTGCTTTTTGGCCAACTTTAAACCTTTACGAGGTGATTATGCCGCAGACCAAGCAGTATATACAGTAGAGGCAAAATCATATGAGCCGAATGATTATAATTTGTACAACATGGCAGGAAACGTTGCTGAATGGACAAATTCATCTTATGAACCAGGTGGGTATGATTATGTGGCATCGCTTAACCCCAATATGTCTTTTGAATCAGAAAAAAGAAAAGTTGTTCGGGGCGGGAGTTGGAAAGATGTTGCCTATTATTTGCGTGTGAGTTCTAGAGATTTTGAATATTCCGATTCAGCCAGAAGTTACATAGGATTTAGGA
>JBMYZB010000011.1:0-20690 GCA_049609945.1 Flavobacteriaceae bacterium | reverse complement strand
ACTTACCAATACCTTTACTTTGATCTCAGAAGAAAACTTCCTATACTTTTTGTTTTATGTTATTGAGCAGATGAACTGGGAATCTGATTCTTTTACCTTGTTTTTCTTAGGAAAATATGACTCTTTTTCTTCTTATTATGAGGCCGTACGAACGTATCAAAATAATATTGAATTTATAGCGGCTAATAAAATTGCTCCATCAAATCACCCCGCACCATTTCTTGTAAACTCAGGCTTATGATTCGAATCATTTCCGGGACAGCAAAAGGGCGCCGACTTCAGGCCCCCAAAACCTTACCCGTTAGACCCACCACCGATCGTGCCAAAGAAGCCTTATTTAATATCTTACAACACCAATTCGATTTTGTAGAAAGTAGCGCTTTAGACCTCTTTTCGGGCACTGGCAACATAAGTTATGAATTTTCCTCTCGTGGAATACCCTACGTTGTGGCTGTGGAACAGCACAAAAAATGCATTGGTTTTATTGAAAAAACAAGGGAGGCTTTAGCCTTTACTATTACTGTGGTGCAACAAGATGTATTGCGCTATTTAGACCAAGCACAGGGAACATATAATATCATTTTTGCTGACCCACCCTATCAATGGAAAAATGAAGCTTATCACGAACTTATTGAAAAGGCTTTGAATCATTTGGCACCTGAAGGGTACTTTATCTTGGAGCACGAAAAACAGATATCTTTCGATACTCACAACCAAAGAATTGATGTCAGATCTTATGGAAATAGTGTATTTAGCTTTTTTACGAAATAAAAAAAGCAGGCCGATAAGCCGGATTCTGTCGAGTCTTATCATTTATCTGGATGACCTATTGCTAGGGCATTCTAGCCGCCCACCCCTCTACATTGAGCGGACTACTCTTAATTGTAGATATACTTGGCGTTGCACCGCATAGAGTTTACCGGATTTCACTACAGCCGAACTGTACTTGCTTTCTGTTGCACTAGTCCTATCCCGATGTTTCGGAACGACGGGTGTTACCCGCTATGCTGTCCTTTGGTGTCCGGACTTTCCTCTCCATTTACTTGAAACAGAGCGATAAGATGGCCTGCGCTGCAAATGTAGCCATTTGTTAATAATTAACGGGTTTTTAACCCCGTAACAAGAAGTCTTAAAAAGCAGCGATTCCTATATTTGTATTACCTATGGAGGCATTTACCGTATCTGCTTTAAAATACAGACCCACAAGCTTTGAAGATGTGGTGGGTCAACAAGCCATTACCCAAACGCTACAAAATGCTATTGATACCCAACAATTGGCTCAATCGCTGCTGTTTTGCGGGCCCCGTGGTGTTGGAAAAACCTCTTGTGCCCGAATTTTAGCTCAACAAATAAATAGCATTGATAATGATAAACATTCGGGAAATTTTACTTTTAACGTTTTTGAATTAGATGCAGCTTCTAACAACTCTGTGGAAGACATCCGTAAAATCAATGAGCAAGTGCGTATTCCACCTCAAGTGGGTACCCATAAGGTGTATATCATTGATGAAGCCCATATGCTCTCTGCCGCAGCCTTTAATGCGTTTTTAAAAACGTTGGAAGAACCGCCAAAACACGTCATCTTTATTTTGGCCACCACAGAAAAAAATAAAATCATTCCCACCATTCTTTCACGCTGTCAAGTATATGATTTCAAGCGAATTAGTGTGATAGACATACAAAAGCACCTCCTTAAAATTGCCACAGACCAAGAAGTGGAATGTGAAGAGGAAGCACTCTTCCTAATTGCGCAAAAAGCAGACGGTGCACTGCGTGATGCCCTCTCCATTTTTGATCGTATGGTCAGTTTCACCGGAAGTAAACTTTCAACAACTCTGGTGGCTGAAAATCTCAATGTACTCGGCTCTGATACTTATTTTTCAATTATTAATCAATGTCTGAATCAGCAACTTCCAGAAATATTAATCGATTTTAATCATCTTATGCAAAAAGGGTTTGATAGTATGCAATTCCTTTTGGGGTTGGAGTTGCATTTGAGAAATGTGCTGCTGGCAAAAGATAAAAAAACACATACCTTACTCGAACTTGGTACAGGTATTCAAGAAAAATATATGCAACAGGCTGAAGCCATAGAAACCAATTGGTTGATAGATGCATTAGACCTTTTAAACCAATGTGAAATCAAATTTAAAAGCAGTCATAACAAACATCTTCATCTTGAACTATGCCTGATGCAATTAGCCTCCCTCCACTTTGATGGAGAAAAAAAAAAGGGTATATAATTCCGGCTAGTTTTTATACAACCAACAAACCAAATACCTACAAAAATGAAACGGAATCAACTGTTGTTGCTGAAGATCCCCCTCCTAAGCAACATCCACCAATAGTTGAAATTAAGTCTGCATCTGAGAAGGAAATAAAACACGAAATTCCCCTAAATAGTGAAGTTGAAGAAGAATCAAAATCAAATGTTGCCCTAGATGCCAAAATAAGTATTCCCGAAGTTTCCTATCAAAGTCAGCAAAAGAGCAACAAAAAAGCTGTTTCTGGTTTTTCAATTTCAAGTATTCAATTAAAAAGAACTGCCAAACAACAAAAAGCGGCTGAAAACCCACAAGAAGAACTTCCTGAAACCCCTTTTACAGAAGCTGATGTTCAAGCACATTGGAAACAATTCACAGAAAAAAAAATAAATGAGGGAGCACAAAACTTAGCCGCCATCTTGGCTCTTAAAAAGCCAGTGCTGGAAGATCATTTTGTGATTTCATTTCAAGTAGCCAATAGTCTTAATGAGGTTGAGATGAAACAAGCACTACCTGAAATTTTAGAATATCTTAGAATCAAATTAAATAATTACAGCCTGACAATTAAACTCACCGTGAGTGAACACATTAGAGAAGAAACAGTCTATAGTCCGGATGAAAAATACAATTATTTAGTAAAAATTAACCCCGAATTGAAATACTTAAAAGACACCTTTGATCTCGACCTATAATTAAAAATTAAAGCATGCTTGGACTGAAACTTCCCACCGATCCACGTTGGGTAAACATTGTAGAAAAAAACATAAATGAAATTTTAACAGACCATGCCTACTGTGAGCAAAAAGCTGCCAGCACGGCCATTTCATTAATTATTTCCTTTCCTGAAAAAGATGAATTGGTGGCCGCTATGATCGATTTAGCACAAGAAGAAATGAGTCACTTTAAGATGGTACACGAACTCATTAAAGAACGTGGATTGACTTTAGGAAGAGAACGTCCAGATTATTATGTGCGTGATCTTCTTACATTTTTTCCCAAAGGTGGCTCTAGAGAAATGCATTTGGTACATCGTTTGCTCCATGCCGGTTTGATTGAAGCGCGAAGTTGCGAACGCTTTCGGTTGCTTTCAGAAAAGCTTTCCGATCCAAAGTTGCGAACATTTTACAAAAAACTCATGATTAGTGAAGCACATCATTATACGCTCTTTCTCAAGTTAGCCAAGGCTTATGCCCCTGAAGAAGTGGTTCAAAAAAAATGGAAAGACCTTTTGGTTTTTGAAGCCAAATTGATGCAAAACTTAGGAAAAAAAGAAAATATACACGGTTAATCTTATTGCGTTTATTGATTCGCAATTTCTTTAATCATTCCGTCTGAAAGCCCCACTTTTGGGACATAAATCACTTTTGCTTTGCTCCATCGAAGAGCACGAATATAAATTTCCATAGCCGGCAAGATCACATCGGAACGATCTGGATTTAATCCTAATTCCACAATGCGCTGATCATAGGTCAATGCTGATATTTTTTTATACAAAGCATTAATCATCAAATAGGTAATGGGTCTTCCCTCTTTAAGACCAGCCATTTTATGCAGTTTGTTAATATTCCCCCCAGTGCCTAGCAAATAAACCTTATTAACATTTGATAAATGAGTATGAATCCATTCTTCTATGGATTGCCACACTTTTAAATTTACCTGTTCATTTAGCAATCGAACCGTTCCTATTTTAAACGATTTAGAGCTCAAACGTTCTCCCTTTTTAATCACGCTAAACTCTGTACTTCCGCCCCCAACATCAATATATAGAAATGTTTTCTCGATAGATACTTGATCAAAAATAGTAGTATTAGAAAGGATAGCAGCCTCTTTTGCACCATCAATTAATTCAACCTCAATAGTACTATCTGACAGTATCTTTTTAACCACTTTTTGCCCATTATTGGCCTCCCGCAAGGCAGAGGTAGCATAAGCCAAATAATGTTTTACACCGTGAACTTCCATTAATAACTTAAAGGCCTGCATAGAGTGCACTAGCCGATCAATATTTGTTTCTGAAATTTCTCCCGTAGTAAAGGAATCTTCTCCCAAACGAATCGGCACACGAACCAGGGCATTTTTTCTAAAATGCGTTTGCCCATTGTCTTTGATCACATTGGCAATTAACATTCTAACAGCATTGGATCCAATGTCTATAGCGGCATATTTTTCAATATTCATGCGTTAGAATATCTTTTTTTATAATATTCATAAATGGACCACTGCGAACGATTTTTTGGTTTTTTGTTGTTAATAAATGTGTTTGCTTTAGACCCATTAACATATCTTGCTTTTACATTGTCTGACCAACACAAAGAGAAGACATCTTGAATTTGCTTTTGCAATTCAAGATCATAAATCGGAGCAGCAACCTCTAATCTATTTTCTATATTTCGAGTCATAAAATCAGCCGAGGAAATAAAATATTTTGGAGTTCCACCGTGTTCAAAAATATATACTCTTGGATGTTCTAAAAACTTATCTACCACACTAATCACCTCAATATTTTCGCTTAAACTAGGCATTCCGGGAATCAAACAACAAATACCTCGAACAATCATTTTGATTGGTACTCCGGCAGCACTTGCCTCATAAAGCTTATCAATCAATTTAAAATTGGTGATAGCGTTCATTTTTAATTGAATGCCACTGGGTAGTCCTAAAGATTGGTTTTTAATTTCTTGGTCTATCAAGCGTTCTAACACATTGGAACTATAATGTGGTGATACAATCAGGTGTTTGTATTTCTTTAATTTATAAGGCACTTCTAAAAAATTAAATACCTTATTCACTTCTTTTAATAGTTTCTTATGTGAAGTAAAAAGCGTGTAATCGGTATATACTTTGGCAGTGTCTTCGTTTAAATTACCGGTGCTAATAAAACCATATCGTTCTATTTTTTGATTCACACGTTTTTCAATAACTCCAATTTTTGAATGTACTTTAAGTCCTTGAATACCAAAGATCAACTTGACACCGGCCGCCTCCAATTGTTCGGCATAGGTTATGTTATTGGCTTCATCAAAGCGAGCCTGTAACTCAATTTGAACCAAAACTTTTTTTCCATTTTTGGCAGCATTAATCAAAGAGCTAACCACATTAGAAATTTGAGATAATCGATAAATAGTAATTTTAATGGAGCTTACTTCTGGATCAAGGGCTGCTTCACGCAGGAATTTAATCAAATAAGAAAAACTGTGATAGGGCGTATAAAGTAAAAAATCTTTTTCAGCAAGGGCCTTTAAAATACTTTTTTCTAATGAGAGACCCGGAATGGGAAGGGGTTCGATGGGTTGATATTGCAAATCGGAACGTTGCAATTTGGGAAATTTCATATAATCTCGACGGTGGTGGTAACGTCCACCCGGAATCAAACTGTCGGTAGTATCTATTTCCAGTTTACTTTTAAGCAACTCTAATGTATCTGAAGCAATAGTGCTATCATATACCAATCGAACTGGCTCAGCCAATATACGATCACGAACACTTTCAATAATCTTATTAACATAGCTTTTAGATACATCTCCTTCCATATCTAATTCAGCATCTCGAGTTACTTTAATCATATGTGAGTCAATGGACTCATACTCAAAAAAATTAAATATCATGTGGAAATGAAATCGGATAACATCGTCCAAAAACATCACATACTGCTTATCATCTATTTTGGGCAGCACCACAAATCGGTCTAGATCTGTTGGAATTTCAATCAAGGCATATTGAGGAGACACGTTGCCTATTAGTTTTAATTTAATAACCAAAAATGCGGTATGATCTCTAAGTTCTTGTGCTTCTTCTTCCTTAAAAATAATGGTCATCAGAGCAGGGCTCACAGTATTGATAAAATATTCTTTTAAAAAAGCTTCATGTTGAGGCAGCACTTCCCTTTCGTTGATAAATAAAATTTTTTCTTTCGCTAAAGACTTTTCAATTTCGCTCAAAATATGATTACTCTCTTGCTGTTGGGTAATCACTTTTTGGGTTATCTCTTTCATCAAATCGGAAGCAATATAACCTCCAAATATTTTTTTTCCGGTTTTATCTGATTGGGCAATTCGCTTAACGGTGGCATAGCGCACTTGAAAAAATTCATCTAAGTTGTTTGAAAAAATACCTATGAATCGCAATCTTTCTAAAAGAGGCACTCTATGATCTGCTGCTTCTTGCAAAACCCTGGCATTAAAATCAAGCCAACTTATTTCTCTATTAATATATTGATCCGTCATGATTTGAGTATTTCATTAGGATTTCCGATAGTGGCTTTTGCCAGATTATCATCAGGGTTTGTCCAAGTGAGATGAACCCAAGCAGCAGTGGGTAAATGCATCACAGAAAGATCTCCCAAATAATTGGCTGCTAAAGTAAATGCAGGATTGTGTCCTACTAGCACTATTCGCTTATTCTCAAATTTGAGACCGTCTATAAAGGACAAAACACCCTCGGCGTCAAAGGTATAAAGAGATTGCTCCAACTTCAATAAATGCAATGGAAGGTTTGCATTGCGCATCATTAAAACCGCTGTGTGCAAGGCTCTATTGGCAGGGCTAGAAAAAACCTGATCTACTCTTTCAAAAAGAGAAATGGATTTTTTTGTCATGGCAGTGATACGTTCAATACCTTTAGGCAAAAGGGGCCTATCAATATCTGCAACTTGGCTTTCCCAAGACGATTTTGCGTGTCTTAATAAAATTAACTCTTTCATATGCAATTAGGGCGCTAAACGTTCAAATTGCCATTGTGAATCTGACTTAAAATAGTGAATTCTGTCATGCAAACGATTGGGACGTCCTTGCCAAAACTCAATACTTTTAGGTGCCACCAAAAAGCCTCCCCAGTGAGCAGGCTTGGGTATGGTTTTTCCAGTATATTCTGCTTCCAACTGATTTATTGTTGTGTCTAAAACAGTTCTACTTTTAATCACTTCACTTTGTGGAGATGCCCATGCGCCCAATTGACTTCCTCGTGGGCGACTTTGAAAATAGGCCGTTGATTCATCTTCATTCAATTTTTCAGCCTCTCCCAAAATATGGATTTGCCTTTGCTGAGATGGCCAAAAAAAACTCAATCCAACTTTTGGATAAGCAGTAATGGCTTTTCCTTTTTGACTTTTAAAATTGGTGTAAAATATAAAACCAGAAGATGAATAGGCCTTTAACAATAAAATTCGCCCTTTAGGAAAACCATTTGTCTCTAGGGTGGTAACTGTCATGGCATTGGCCTCTTCAATGGCAGGGTCATCTACAGCCTGTTGAAACCAAGACTCAAAAAGGATGAAAGGGTTTTTAGGAAGCTGAGATTCTTCAAGAACCTGCTTTTCGTATGATTTTCGTAAATGGCCTATGTCTTTTTTCTTTTTCATTTGGAGCAAATTTACAACCCTTATAGTTTAAATTGAAATTCTTTTAAGATCTTCGGAAAGCACAATGGGTTCAAAAATAGTTTTTCCCTCTTTTAAAAAGGCCTCCTTTTCTTTATAGCGACTAGAATAATGCCCAATCATCAACTTTTTTACGCCCGCCTTTTGAGCTATGGTTGCCGCTTGTTTAACAGTGCTGTGCTTTGTGTTTTCTGCTAAATCGATATGAGCATCTAAAAAAGTAGCCTCATGATAAAGCAAATCTACTCCTCGAATATGCGGAATAATTGGTTCGTAATATCCCGTATCACTACAAAAAGCATAGCGTTTCACTGCCATAGGTTCTTGCGTTAAATGCTCATTTTTAATCTTTTCACCAGTTGATAAAACAATATCAGCTCCAGTTTGCAATTTTTGATAGTCCTCTGGAGCCAAGTCTAAAGGGGCGGTTGCTTCTTTATTTATCTTTCGCAAGCCGGGTTGGGTTTCAAAAAGAAAACCGTTAGTGTAAATGCGATGATCTAGAGGAATGGTGGATACTTTAACCACCGAATCTTCAAATAAAAACCTCGAATGGGTTTCGTCTAATTCTGTGAAATTTAAAGGATAATCAGTCCAAGAATTTGCATATTTCAACTGAAGAGTGATTATTTCTTTAATACCCTTAGGGCCATATATATGCAATGGAGTTGCTCTTCCTAATAAGCGAAATGTACTAATCAAACCTACCAAACCATAAAAATGATCGCCATGCAAATGCGAAATAAAGATGTGTTTAATTCTTGAGAATTTTATTTTGGCTTTGCGTAGCTGTATTTGGGTTCCCTCTCCACAGTCAATCAAAAAAAGGTGCCCACCCACGTTCAATACCTGTGCAGTGGTTTGCTTGCTTTCGCGTGGTGTGGCAGAATGGCATCCTAAAATGGTGAGTTCCATAGTAATATTAAAAGCCTAAATCACGTTGCATTTGTTCAAACTGAATATAATCTAAAGCTTCTTGCATTGTAGGAACAGTGGGCCACTCAGAAGGAAGCAGATTTGAATATCTTGTAGAAAGAACCCAAACCAGAGTCTTTTTTTGTCTTTGCTGATAATTTACGAGAGGTTCTAAAAGATGTGGACTCCAATAATTTGGTTTAGGGAGCACAATAATTAGATCTCTAGGGAGCATCTTTTTTAGGGCGTTAAAAAGTTCTTCTGAATTTTGCGGAAAGTTGTTCTCAGAAACACAATAGATATTATTTTCAAGTTTTTCAATCACACTGTTGACATGTTTAGTTTATTGGCCAGTAAATAGATCACTGCCATGCGAACAGCCACCCCGTTTTCTACTTGATCCAAAATGATGGCCTGTTCAGAATCAGCCACCTCACTTGTAATTTCCACACCCCGATTCACTGGTCCTGGATGCAAGATTACAATTTCTTTATGCAACTGATCCAAGACCTTAGGGTTTAGACCAAAGTGTTGGCTGTATTCTCTTTTGGTGGGAAAGTAATTCAGGTCCATCCTTTCATTTTGAACACGTAACATATTTACTGCATCACACCACTTAAGGGTGCTTATTAAATCAGTTGAAACGGATACACCCAAGGCTTTGATTGGCTTTGGCAGCAATGATTTTGGAGCGCAAAGTTGTACTTCTGCGCCCAGCATTCGCAAGGCATAGATATTGGAAAGTGCCACTCTGGAGTGCAAAATATCGCCCACAATGGCAATTCTTTTTCCCTTTAATGAACCCAACCGCTCTTGTAAAGAATAACAATCCAGTAAAGCTTGGGTGGGGTGCTCGTGAGTTCCATCTCCGGCATTAATTATACAAGAATGTACATGTTCTGAAAGAAAGTGAGACGCCCCGGGTGCAGGGTGACGCATCACAATCATGTCCACTTTCATGGCCAAAATATTATTGACAGTGTCGATTAATGTTTCACCTTTTTTTAAGGAAGATTGACCTGCCGAAAAATTTAAAATATCAGCACTTAATCTTTTTTCTGCCAACTCAAAAGAAAGCTTCGTTCGTGTACTGTTTTCAAAAAAAAGGTTTGCAATGGTAATATCTCTTAAGCTTGGTACCTTTTTGATTGGACGATTGATCACTTCCTTGAAATACGCAGCCGTTTCAAATACTAAAGCGAGATCTTCTTCTGTCAAATATTTAATGCCCAATAAATGTGAAACAGAAAGTGTCTTCATGCATTGTGTTTTTCCAAATAAACTCTATTTTTTTGTGTCTCATCATCCCAATTCACTCGAACCTTTTCTCCTTCAAGCGCATCAATTTGCGCCCCTAAATAGTCCGGCTGTATGGGTAAGTGTCTGCTAAATCTTCTGTCAATTAAGACCAGTAATTCAATGTTTTTTGGGCGTCCATAGCTATCAATGGCGGTAAGAGCAGCCCGTATGGATCGCCCTGTGTAAAGCACATCATCAATAAGCACCACTGATTTATTTTCTACTTCAACTTCCATCTGGGTTTTATTAGCCTTTAGCGGAGTGCCTCGTCTAAAATCATCTCTAAAAAAGGTGGTGTCTAGCTTTCCGTGATGGAGGTTTTGAATGTTGTACTGGGTTTCTAACATTTCTATGAGTGCCTCTAACAAGAAAACACCTCGAGGTTGGAGGCCCACTAAAATGGCATTAGAAAAATCAACATGACGTTCAATAAGTTGACAACAAAGCCGGTGAAGAATGATCTCTAGCTTTTTTTCGTTAATTAAAATTCTGTCTGCCATTGTGGTCAAAGTACTTTTACAAAAGTATTGGTTTCTCAACGAAAAAAAAACCCTCCATAAAAGGAGGGCATTTTAAAATAAATTCACGAAAACAGATCATTTTTTGTCCATTTTCTCTTTTAAATCGGCAAGTGCATCAATATCACCCAAGGTAGTTACATCGTTATTGGAAGCTTCCACTTTCTTGGCTGCCTTTTTAACATTCTTCATTTCTTGTTCTTTAAACAGAACGGTATGTGAAGCTACTACACGCTTAAATTCTTTATTGAATTCAATAATTTTAAACTGTGCTTTTTCTCCTTTGGTGAGTTTAGATCCATCTTCTTTTTCCAAATGTCTTGAAGGAACAAAAGCCACAATGTCTTCGTTAAAGTTGATAATGGCTCCTTTGTCAACAATTTCAGAAAGTTCAGTCTCATGGAGGGTATCCACACCAAATTCATTTTCGTATTTATCCCAAGGATTGTCTTTGGTTTGTTTATGACCCAAGCTTAATTTACGCCCTTCTACATCCAACTCCAAAACGGCCACCTCTATGGTGTCACCAAGGGTTAAAATTTCTGATGGATGTTTGATCTTTTTGGTCCAAGACAAATCTGAAATATAAACCAATCCATCAACTCCCTCTTCCAATTCTATAAAGACTCCAAAGTTAGTGAAATTACGCACCAAGCCTTTGTGTTTAGATCCAACAGGATATTTGGTAGTAATATCAGTCCACGGATCTGGGGTGAGTTGTTTCACACCCAATGACATTTTTCGCGCTTCACGGTCTAAGGATAAAACCACAGATTCGATATCATCGCCAACTTTAACAAAGTCTTGAGCGGAACGCAAGTGAGTGGACCATGACATTTCAGACACATGCACTAATCCTTCAACGCCTTCTTCAACTTCAACAAAGGCTCCATAGTCTGCAATAACTACCACTTTACCTTTCACTTTTTCTCCCTCTTTGATGGAATCACTCAAGCGATCCCATGGGTGATCAGACAATTGTTTAAGTCCAAGTTGTATTCTTGATTTGTTGTCATCAAAGTCTAAGATCACCACATTGAGTTTTTGATCGAGTTCTAAAATTTCTGTGGGGTGATTGATACGACTCCAAGAAAGATCCGTAATATGGATTAAACCGTCTACTCCTCCAAGATCAATAAACACGCCATAAGATGTGATATTTTTTACCGTTCCTTCCAACACCTGTCCTTTTTCAAGTTGTCCGATAATCTCTTTTTTCTGTTCTTCTATATCGGCTTCAATCAGGGCTTTGTGTGACACCACAACGTTCTTGAATTCGTGATTAATCTTAACCACTTTAAATTCCATAGTTTTATTTACATATTGGTCGTAATCTCGAATGGGTTTCACATCAATTTGAGACCCGGGTAAGAAAGCTTCAATACCAAAAACATCTACGATCATTCCTCCTTTAGTTCGGCACTTAATGAATCCATTAACAATTTCGTTATTGTCGTGGGCATGGTTTACTCGATCCCATGCTTTAATTACACGAGCTTTACGGTGAGATAATACCAATTGACCCGTGCGGTCTTCGCGGGTATCAATAATCACTTCCACCTTATCACCAACTTTTAAATCGGGATTATAGCGAAATTCATTTAATGAAATAACCCCTTCAGATTTTGCGTTGATATCGATAATTGCTTCTCGGTCAGTCATATGAATGACTTCTCCTTCAATTACATCTTCGTCGCCAGTATTAACAAAGTTTTCTCGAACCAATTTTTCAAAAGCTTCTAATTGATCGTCTTCGATGGGGTCAATCCCTTCTTCGTAATTGTGCCAGTTGAAGTTTTCTAAAAATTCTTCATGAGAAGCGGTTTTGGGCTCCTCTTTCAGATCAGTTTTATCTACTTTAGGAGCTTCTTCTGTTGCTTCTGGGGTGGGTACACTTACTTCCTCTATTTGAGGAGCTTCTTCAACTACTGCTTTTTCTTCTTTTTTAGCCGCTGAAGCTTTGGTATTTGTTGGTTTTGTCTTGGCTTTAGCAGACGTTTCAGTTGCTTTTTTTGTCGTCTTTTTAGGAGTAGAAGTTTTAGATGCCGCTTTTTTAGTTGTTTTTTTTGCGGTTTCTTTTTCAGATTCTGGAGCAGAATCTTTTTCGGTTGCTTTGTCAGCCATTTCCGAGGGGTTTTGTATTCTGACACCGGGAAAACTTATTTGCAGTGGCAGAAGTGATTGTTATAATTTATTGCTTTTCTGTTTTCCTATCAATCAAAAAGCCAGCAAATATAGGTGTAATTCGTTGACTTACAAACAATCTGTGCTTTTTTATTGCCCTAAAATGGATAGAACATGGGTTTCCATCGTTTCATAAACGGTTAGAAGGGAAACATCCGACACATCAATTAGAAGAGCATCATCTGCTTTTATTAGGGGTGCCACTGTTCTGGTGCTGTCAATTTGGTCTCGGGAAATAAGGTTTTCTAAAACCTCAGTGTAGCTGGTTTTGTTGCCTAATTGGCGTAACTCCTCTGTACGTCTTTGAGCTCTTATTTCAACGCTTGCAGTGAGAAAAAATTTACATTCTGCCTCCGGAAAGATCACTGTGCCAATGTCTCTCCCGTCCATCACAACACCCTTTTTTGAACCCATTCTACGTTGTTCTACCAACATAAACTGACGAACTTCCGGCAGCGCGGCAATGGTGCTCACTCGTTCTGCCACTGGCATGGTATGCAATTGATTACTAATATCTTCTTCATTTAAAAAGGTGCGCTGCTGTGTTGTCCCTTCTGAAAAACCTATTTTAAGTTGAGGCAAGGCTGCAATCAATCCCGGAAGATCTAATTGTTCACGCACTGCGTAATAGGTTACGGCCCGATACATAGCACCGGTATTAATATAAACGTAATTAAATCGCTCAGCTAGTTTTTTGGCTTGCGTGCTTTTTCCCGTGGAAGCATATCCATCTATGGCAATTATTATTTTTTTCACGAATGAAAAATAAACATTTCAAAGTTTATGAGGTCACCTTTTTAAATTCTTTGGCATTTTTGACCTGCTGGGTTGTAACGGCTAAGGCAATTACTTCTTCCATGGTTTTAATATAATGAAACACTAAGCCCTTAAGGTAGTCTGGATTAATGTCTTCTACATCCTTTCGGTTTTGTTCACACAAAATAATTTCTTTGATCTTAGCTCTTTTAGCTGCTAAAATCTTTTCTTTTATACCCCCCACAGGAAGTACTTTCCCTCGTAGAGTAATTTCTCCTGTCATGGCTATTTTCTTTTTCACTCTTTTTTGGGTTATTAAAGACACCAAAGAAGTAAAAAGCGTAATACCAGCACTTGGGCCATCTTTTGGTGTGGCACCCTCGGGCACGTGAATGTGAATGTTATAAGCATCAAAATTAAAGGATGCTAAGCCTAGGAGTTGGGCATTGGCTTTAATATATTCTAGGGCAATGGTGGCCGATTCTTTCATTATCTTACCCAAATTTCCAGTAATAGTCAAGGCTCCTTTCCCTTTTGAAATGGCTGATTCAATAAACAAAATGGCACCCCCCACTGTGGTCCATGCCAATCCCGTGACTACCCCTGCCACATGGTTGTCTTCATACAGGTCTGGGTGCACTTTGGCCGGTCCAAAAATGCTTGTTAACTCTTCAAGTCCAGGATTTTTATTGTAGGTTTCTTCCATGGCCAGTGACTTGGCGGCATAACGAACGGCTTTGGCCACTTGCTTCTCTAAGCCCCGTACCCCAGATTCACTGGTGTAGCGTTCGATGATTTTTTCGATAACTGTCTTTTTTAAACGCAAATCCTTTTTTTGCATGCCGTGTTCTTTCAACTGCTTGGGCAGCAAAAATTTTTGTGCAATAGCTGTTTTTTCCTCCAAAGTGTAGCCGCTCACATTGAGTACTTCCATACGATCAAGCAATGCTGCGGGAATGGGAGCCAAGCTATTGGCGGTGGCCACAAACATGACTTTAGAAAGATCAAAATCCATTTCTAAAAAGTTATCGTAAAAAGATTGATTTTGCTCTGGGTCCAACACTTCCAATAAAGCTGCTGCAGGGTCTCCTTGCACACCGCTTGTCAATTTATCTATTTCATCTAATACAAACACCGGATTGGAGGTGCCCGCTTTTTTCAAACTTTGGATAATGCGCCCGGGTAACGCTCCTATATAGGTTTTTCGGTGTCCCCTTATTTCAGCCTCATCACGCATGCCACCCAATGAAACGCGAACATAAGAACGTCCCAAAGCCTCAGCAATAGATTTTCCCAAGGAAGTTTTTCCCACTCCCGGAGGGCCGTATAAGCACAAAATGGGCGATTTCATGTCGTTGCGTAATTTTAAAACAGCTAAATATTCAATCACCCGCTTTTTAACTTCCTCTAATCCAAAATGATCACGATCTAATATTTTTTGAGCCCTTTTAAGATCAAAATTATCTTTAGAGAATTCGTTCCAAGGCAATTCTAAAAACAAGTCCAGATAATTACGCTGAATAGAATATTCGGCCACCTGAGGATTCATCCGCCGGAGTTTGGCCAATTCTTTTTGGAAGTGCTTGGATTCAGGCTCCCCCCACTTCTTTTCTTTAGCTCGGGCCTCCATTTCTTCTAGCTCTTCTTCATAAGAAACACCCCCCAACTCTTCTTGAATGGTCTTCATTTGCTGATGCAAATAATATTCACGCTGTTGAACATCCATTTCATGGCGTACCCTAGATTGAATGTCGTTTTTCAAAGCTAACTTTTCATACTCTTGGTTCATGTATTTTAAACACAGTAAAGCGCGCTCTTGCAAGCCCACCAAAGACAAAATAGTTTGTTTTTCTTTAACGGGCAGGTTCATATTGGAAGCCACAAAATTGACCAAGAATGTGGGGCTTTTGATATTTTTGATGGCAAAAGATGCCTCAGAGGGTATATTAGGACTCTCTTCAATAATGTTTAAGGCCATATCTTTAATAGAATCAATGGTCGCACTAAATTCTTTGTCTTCGGCCGGAGGAATGACCTCTTTCACTTCTTTAATTTTGGCAATTAAATAGGGTTTGTCTTGCACTAAACCTTCCATTTCAAAACGCTTTTTCCCTTGAATGATAATAGTTGTATTGCCATCGGGCATTTTTAGCACTTTCAGAATTTGAGCCACTGTACCTAATTTGTAGAGATCATCAAAATCAGGGTTTTCAACTTCTTGCTCCTTTTGTGCTACCACACCAATCACCTTATCACCTTTGTTGGCTTCTTTGATGAGCTGAATTGATTTGTCTCTTCCTGCAGTGATGGGAATTACCACACCGGGGAAGAGCACTGTATTTTTTACCGGTAAAATCGGCACTTGTTCGGGAAGGGCTTCATTGTTGAGTTGAGCTTCGTCTTCAGAGGTCATTAAAGGAATCAACTCAGCGTCGGATTCTATATCTTGAAGTGACAAATTGTCAATGGAAAGAAATCTTGATTTGAACATAGAAAAAATTTAGGTCAAATTGTCATTTTAATTTACTTTGCTTAAGGTTTTCCTGTGTTATGCGGTATGGAAAACCTCAGATCAGGTGTTCAGAATATATATCCTCAATAGTTATGCCATTTAAACTGTAACATATGGTTTTTTTTGGCTCAAATAAGAGAATCGAAGATTCAATGAATTATAAAACAGCAGTCACCGAGACCCTGCTTACAGCATGTATAAAAAAGGATAAAAAAGCACAAATGGAGGCCAAGATTACGGGCTCTGGTGATTTGAATTGTTATGGACACCCTCCATTACACAAAACAAAGGTCACGGGTTCCGGTGCTGTTCACTTTAAAGACTAGATGGCTTTTGGGTGGGAATGCGCATAAGCATAAATGCGCCCACCAAAAAAAAGAGAATAAAAAACAAGATGGCATTGCGCATGCTTCCCGTAATTTGATCAATCACCCCAAAGAGCAGCATACCAATCACGATGCCTACTTTCTCGGTAACATCATAAAAACTAAAAAAAGAAGTGGTGTCTTGGGTATCGGGCAGCAGCTTGGAATAGGTGGATCTAGAAAGTGACTGTAAACCGCCCATTACCATACCCACTAAGCCAGCCACTGTATAAAACTGCATGGGTGTATTGATATAATAGGCATACCAACATAAGCCCGCCCAAATGACGTTGATGACCACTAGGGTAATTATATTACCAAAACGTTGTGAGGCTCTTGCCGTTAAAATAGCGCCTAAAATACCCACCAATTGAATCAACAAAATGCTGATGATTAAGCCTGATGTTTTTTCGGCTGTGGATGCCCATGCAATTTCTTCTTCACCAAAATAAGCGGCCACTAGCAAGACCGTTTGCAAAGCCATGCTGTACATAAAAAAAGCAGGTAAAAAACGTTTCAAGCGAGTTAACTCCTGAAGTTGATGCCACACCGAAAGCAATTCTTTGTAGCCGTTCCAAAAAATGGCACGGGTCACTTTCACTTCGTGATTTCCTTTGGGTAAATAGAAAAAGCTATATTGACTAAACAAAGCCCACCAGAGCCCAACGGTGATAAAAGAATATTTCATGGCTGTCATGGCAGCTTCGGTTTCGGTTCCGCCAATGCCAAACCACTGGGGTTGCATGACCATGGCCAAATTAAACAGCAGTAATAAAACACTGCCAATATAGCCCATAGAAAAACCTTTGGCGCTGGCACGATCTTGTTGTTCAGGATGAGCAATATCTGGCAAGTAAGAATTGTAAAACACCAAACTGGCCCAAAGCCCTATCATGGCCAAAAAATAAAAAATATAGCCCAACAGTAGCGTGTCTAGGGTAAACCAATAAAGTCCTATGCAGGAAACGGAGCCCATATAAACAAAAATCTTCATGAAACGCTTTTTATTGCCAATATAATCTGCAATGCCTGAAAGTAAAGGAGACATTAGGGCCACAACAACAAAAGCGGCAGCCATCACAAAACTGATTAGGGCGGTATTTTTCACCTCAAAATTCCAAAAGCGAACCAGTTTGTCATCGGCAAATAATACCCCGTAATAGATAGGAAAAATAGTAGAGGAGATTACTAGTGAATAAACCGAATTGGCCCAATCGTAAAAAGCCCAAGCGTTAATTAATTTTTTGCTCCCCTTTTTTAGCGGCGTAGTTAGCGCAAACATCAATATAATTTAGTTCTCCAAAATAGGGATTCTAAAAGACATTAAGGGTTTTTTTGATTTATTTTTTTGGCTAAGGACACTGCTTCAGGCCCCCACGCTTTTAAATTATTGATTCGTGTTTGATTGGCTGGGTGGGTACTTAGAATTTCGGGTGGCTTTTGTCCGGCTTGGGCTTGCATACGTTCCCATAACTTCGGGGCTTCGGTCACGTCATAGCCAGCAATGGCTGCCAATTCTAAACCAATTTTATCGGCTTCAGATTCGTGTTTTCGACTAAAAGGGAGCATAACACCAACGGTGGAGCCCACCCAATATGCCGCTAAAATAGCCTTACGCTTTTTTCGGGTTGCTTTTCGGTAGTTTTATTGAGGATTAGACCCAACCCTTGTTGGGTTAATCCGGCCGACATGCGTTGCCCGCCATGTTCGGCCAAGGCGTGAGCCACTTCATGCCCCATGATCACGGCAATACCGTTTTTGTTTTTGGCAACGGGTAAAATGCCCATATAAAACACAATTTTTCCTCCGGGCATACACCCTGTATTAACAGCCGGATCGGCCACCAAATTGTATTCCGAAGCGTAGTCTTTTAATATATTGGGAGCCCCTTTGTAGGCAAAATATTTTTGAGCCGCGGCTGCATTTTGCTGTCCAATTTGCTCGATTTGCTGGCTTTCTGCTGTGTTGTTGACCACCTCATGTTCTTTTAGAAAAGTTTCGTATTGATTAAACGCCATAGGAAACAATTGTTTGTTAGACATAAAATTGTACGTTTTTTTGCCCGTGAGTTGGTTGGTTTTGCAAGCTGACACCAACAGCAAGCAGATCAGTAAAAGGAAGGAATTTGTTTTCATGGTAAAAATTTGGTGTTTAAATGTATTTAAAATTTTGAGGGTAGAAAATAAAAGCGATAAAAAAATCTTAATATTTTAAAAATGTAAAAACAACCCTTAAAAGTTCTTTACATTTGAAAAAAAAAGAATGAAAAATTGGATCTGCTTATTGTTGTCCCTATTGCTTTTTAGCTGCCAGAGCAATGCCCAGAAAAAAAGAAAAGAAACCAAGGTGTATCCCATTACCAAAACGGATGCCGAATGGAAAGCTGAGCTTCCTGAAATGGCCTATTATGTTTTGCGAGAGGCCGTAACAGAACGTGCCTTTTCAGGCTCTTTAAACAAATTTTATGAAGACGGTCTCTATGTGTGTGCTGGGTGTCAAACCCCCCTCTATGAATCGGAGCACAAATACGACTCCAAGAGTGGTTGGCCTTCTTTTGATCGGGGCATTGATGAAAATTTAGAGTATGATGTAGACTACAAAATTGGCTATGCCCGCACAGAACTAAAGTGCAATGTTTGTGGAGGTCATTTGGGTCATATGTTTGAAGACGGTCCGCGAAACACTACGGGCAAACGCCATTGCATCAATTCAGCCGCTTTAAACTTTATTCCCGCTGCAGATGGCCAAGAGTAACTATCCCATCCAAAAATCGGAGTCCGAATGGCGTGAAAGGCTCGATCAAGAAAGCTATCATATTTTGAGGGAAAAAGGTACCGAATTTCCCCATACAGGAAAATATAACCTTCATTTTGAAACCGGCACCTATGTTTGCAAAGGCTGTGGACAAGCCCTTTTTGAGCACACGCAAAAGTTTGAAAGTGGGTGTGGCTGGCCTAGTTTTGATGCGGCCTTACCCGGGGCATTAGAAGCTATTAGAGATACCTCCCACGGTATGATTCGCACCGAAATTGTGTGTTCGCAATGTGGTGGCCATCAAGGCCATGTATTTCCCGACGGCCCCACCCCCACCGGGGAACGCTATTGCGTGAATTCGGCCAGTGTCGATTTTGTTTCTGAAGAAAAGTAATCAGGAAACTATTCTGTTTTGTAACTTTGCGCTGAATTTAAACCCTTAGGAATGACAGCATATGACATTATTGTGGTTGGCAGTGGCCCAGGAGGCTATGTGACCGCTATTAGAGCCTCACAATTAGGATTTAAAACCGCCATTGTAGAAAAAGAAAGCTTGGGGGGGGTTTGCCTCAATTGGGGATGTATTCCCACAAAAGCCCTACTCAAATCGGCACAGGTTTTTAATTACCTAAAACATGCCGGAGACTATGGCCTCACCATTAAGGAATATGACAAAGATTTTGATGCCGTAGTGAATCGTAGTAGAATTGTGGCCGAAGGTATGAGCAAAGGGGTGCAGTTTTTGATGAAGAAAAATAAAATTGACGTGCTCAATGGATTTGGGAAAATTTTACCCGGAAAAAAAGTGAGTGTTACACTTGATGATAAAACCGAAACCTATGAAGCAGAACATATTATAATAGCCACCGGAGCACGCTCTCGCGAATTGCCCAGCTTGCCGCAAGACGGCAAAAAGGTGATTGGCTACCGCGAAGCCATGACCTTGCCCAAGCAACCCAAAAAACTGATTGTGGTGGGCAGTGGTGCCATTGGTATTGAATTTGCCTATTTCTATAACGCCATGGGCACGGAGGTGACCATAGTGGAATATCTGGACCGCATAGTGCCCGTAGAAGACGAAGAAGTTTCAAAACAATTGGAACGCTCCTTTAAGAAAAGTGGCATCCAAATTTTGACCGGAGCCGAAGTGACCGCCGTGGATACCAAAGGTAAAGGAGTAACGGCCACGGTAAAAACGGCCCAAGGAGAAGAAACCTTAAAAGCCGATATTGTATTATCTGCCGTGGGCATAAAGACCAATATTGAGAATATGGGTCTAGAAGATGTGGGCATTGTGGTGGATCGCGATAAAATTTTGGTGAATGATTTTTACCAAACCAACATGCCAGGTTATTATGCCATTGGCGATGTGACCAGCGGCCAAGCCCTAGCGCATGTGGCCTCTGCAGAAGGTATTTTGTGTGTAGAAAAAATTGCCGGCATGCATGTAGAACCTCTAGACTATGGCAACATTCCCGGTTGCACTTATTGCTTCCCCGAAGTAGCCTCGGTTGGTTTAACCGAAGTACAAGCCAAAGAGAAAGGCTATGACATTAAGGTGGGTAAATTTCCCTTTTCAGCTTCTGGAAAGGCACAAGCCGGGGGCCATGCTGATGGTTTTGTGAAAGTGATCTTTGATGCCAAATATGGCGAATGGTTAGGGTGCCATATGATTGGTGCCGGCGTGACCGATATGATTGCCGAAGCTGTTTTGGGCCGCAAACTAGAAACCACCGGCCATGAGGTGCT
>JBMYZB010000010.1:0-20902 GCA_049609945.1 Flavobacteriaceae bacterium | reverse complement strand
AGAGCGTTTCCTTGGTAAGGAAGAGGTCACGAGTTCAAATCTCGTCATTGGCTCTAAAACAGACAGTTACATAACACTTGTAAACTGTCTTTTTTATTTTTTTAAATTATTTTGTGGTTTCTAGGAAGGAAAAGACAAGTTCTTATTTTTTTTGGCACTTGAAAACGAGAGCATGTCTGTCTAAATTTCTATATTAGCTTATATTTATAGTAAATAGTATGCCAAGAGAAACTATCCGATTAACCAAATTAGAAGAAGGAACATACATTAAGGGTTCAATCAAAGCCGATGTAGACCTTAGAATTGATGGTAAAATAGAAGGTAAACTGAAAACCTCTCAAAAAATATACATTGGTTGTTCAGGCGTTTTTAAGGGAGAAGCCACAGCGAACAATATGGATTTATGTGGTCATTTTCAAGGAACCATTAATGTAAAACATAAATTATTTATTGGAAAATCAGCACGTTTGGAAGGCGAAGTTTATGTGGGGAGTATAGAAATTGAAGAGGGGGCTCATTTTATAGGGAAATGTTTCATGCTAGGGGCCTTAAAAAGTAAAGAAGATCAAACTAAAACGAAGCAATTACACCCCAAAAAAATAGATAATGAAGAAGAAAACCTTCCCTTAACTAAAGCCGCTCTTTAATCTACCTTGTGAGGTAGATAAGGGTAAAAATAAAGACGTTTCTTTAGGTTCTCTTTTATGAGTTTTAATCCAAAAGTATCAATCTGATTAATTTTTCTTTTTTCCACCAACAAATAAAAAGGTTCTTTTGTTGATTTTACTTTTTGCAATTGTTCAGAATCAATTTTCTTGATGGTTCCTTGGGTGTAATATTGACTGGAGTAACTTTTTTTGGGGTAGGCATATACCTGATTTTCTGTATTATTGGGCACTAAGAATTTGTCTGTACTATTTTCGATCACTTGTTTTCCTATCCCAAATACTTGTGCTACAAAAAGCAGAAGTGGAATGCCTGTAGCAAAAGTTATGGTGATCTTTTTAAATTTTACTGTGGGCCAGGCCTTAATGGCAAGAAGGGCAACTGGAAGCATTACAGGAAGCGTGTAGGTATGAATTAGACTTTTAGAGAAGGTAAAAAAGAAAGGTGTCCATAGCAGCCAACACAGTAAAAAGAGAGTCCATGGTTGTTGCTGCAACCGGTTAAAAATTTTTGCAATATAGCGAATGGCGATAAGTCCCCAAGGGAGAGTACCACAAATCAAAAAAAGCCATATAATACCCAAGGGTTGTTGCTTTGGAAAACCATACCGATCACCTGCCCATTCAGAATCAAAAAAGCGTTTAAAATGTTCTCCCACAATAAAATAGTCTAAAAAACCTGGAGAGGCTTTTTCAACAGCAACATACCAAGGCAAGGCCATAAGCAACATTATAAGAAGGCCGGTAAACCATGGAATTTTTTTTGTTACAGTCCATAGTTGCTTTTGTAAAAGAGTCCATAACAATATTGGAGGAATTGTTAATAAGACAATTATTGGGCCCTTAGACAATAGTCCAATGCCCAAACCCGCAAAGAGAAGATATCCCCATTTTTTTTTGTTTTTATCCACTTGCATTTGCCAAAAAGATCCCATTACTATAACAACAGCAAGGTGGAGGAAAACATCTGTTGAGACAACACCGCTGTGCAAATAAAATTCAGGCAAAGTAAAGAGAATAATACTTGCCAAATAAGGGGCTATTTTTTCTTTTAATACGATTTTTTGAATGCCTAATGCAAATCCAAGTTGAACTAAAAAGTAGGGGAGTCGAACAAAAAAAGCATGGGTTCCAAAGAATAAAATACTCAGCGCTGCAGCCCAAGTAGAGAGGGGCGGTTTAGCCCAGAATGGAATATCATAATCAATATTAAGCACAACCCAATTTTGGGTTTCCACCATCAATCGAGCAATTTCAGCATAGCGCGCTTCGGTTTGGTCCATGAGGGGAAGCACTGCATTAAAATAGCCTCGAATAAATACCAAAAGCCAAAACAGCGTTTTAAAATTCCAAAGCCCACGAAGGTTATTTTCCATCATTATTTAATGAAGGCGATTAAATAGACAAAGCAGTGTTCTTTGCTAAATAAGGTATAGACCCATTATTTAAAACCATGTATGCTCCTAGGCATTTAGTTTTTTGATAAGGTTTAGTGCGCTTCCTTCTTTAAACCACTCTATTTGTTGATCGTTGTAGGAGTGATTGGCTAATAGGGTTTCTTTAGAACCGTCTTTATGAACCAATTCAATTGTGAGCTGTTTTCCAGGCGCAAAATCTTTTAAGTCAACAAAATTAAACGTATCATCTTCTTGAATTCGATCATAGTCGTTTTCATTATCAAAAGTGATCCCCAGCATGCCTTGTTTTTTCAAATTGGTTTCGTGAATACGAGCAAAAGATTTCACTAAAATCACTTTCACTCCTAAATGTCTTGGTTCCATGGCAGCGTGTTCTCTAGAAGACCCTTCTCCATAATTATGATCGCCCACTACAACGGTTTCAATGGCTTGTTCCTTGTAGGCTCGTTGCACCTTTGGTACAGCGTCATAGTCTCCAGTGAGTTGGTTTTTTACAAAATTTGTTTTTTCATTAAAGGCATTCACTGCACCAATCAACATGTTGTTTGAAATATTATCAAGGTGACCTCTAAAACGCAACCAAGGGCCAGCCATTGAAATATGATCGGTAGTACATTTTCCTAAGGTCTTAATAAGCAATTTGGCACCTATCAAATTTTCACCATTCCAAGGTTGGAAGGGTGTGAGGAGTTGTAATCGCTCAGAATTATCTTTGACAACCACGTTGATATGACTACCATCGGCCACAGGGGCCAAATAACCATTGTCTTCCACATCAAAGCCTTGTGGGGGCAGTTCTTTTCCTGTGGGAGGTTCAAGTGTTACGGTCTCTCCATTTTCATTGATGAGGCTATCAGTAACGGGGTTAAAATCTAAGCGACCAGAAATGGCAATGGCTGCCACCATTTCTGGGGAAGCTACAAAGGCGTGGGTGTTTGGGTTGCCATCAGCTCGTTTAGAAAAATTACGATTAAAAGAATGTACAATGGTATTTTTTTCTTGTTTGTCTGCGCCCTCTCGGTCCCATTGCCCAATGCAGGGGCCGCACGCATTGGTAAAAATTTTGGCATCTAAAGATTCAAAAGTGGCCAACAGCCCATCCCGATCGGCGGTATAACGCACTTGCTCTGACCCAGGATTAATTCCAAAGGAAGCTTTAGTCACAAGCTTTTTATCTACCGCTTGTTGGGCAATGGAAGCTGCACGCGATAAGTCTTCATATGAAGAGTTAGTGCAAGATCCAATCAATCCCCATTCCACTTTTAATGGCCATCCTTCTGTTTCAGATTTGTTTTTCATCTGATCTACAGGCGTTGCTAAATCTGGGGTGAATGGACCATTTAGGTGTGGCATCAATTGGTCTAAGTCAATTTCGATGACTTGATCAAAAAATTGTTCTGGATTTTGATACACTTCAGGGTCGCCTGTGAGGTGTTTTTTAACTTTATTGGCAGCATCAGCTACATCATCTCGTCCGGTGGCTCTCAAATACCGTTCCATAGAGGCGTCATATCCAAAAGTGGAAGTGGTGGCCCCCACTTCTGCACCCATATTACAAATGGTCCCTTTTCCGGTGCACGACATGGCCTCAGCACCCGGTCCAAAATACTCTATGATAGCACCTGTTCCCCCTTTGACGGTTAAAATACCAGCCACTTTTAAGATTACATCTTTGGGAGCTGTCCATCCGTTTAGTTTTCCGGTCAATTTGACACCAATAAGTTTGGGAAATTTTAATTCCCAAGGCATTCCAGCCATAACATCTACGGCATCGGCGCCACCCACACCAATAGCCACCATACCTAAACCACCAGCATTTACGGTGTGTGAGTCGGTTCCAATCATCATTCCCCCGGGAAAAGCATAGTTTTCCAAAACCACTTGATGGATGATTCCAGCACCAGGCTTCCAGAAGCCAATGCCATATTTATTAGAAACCGATTCTAAAAACTGAAACACTTCAGCACTAGCTGTATTGGCCGATTTTAAATCTGTAACAGCACCCTCCTTAGCCTGGATGAGGTGATCACAGTGTACGGTGGTGGGCACGGCCACTTTGGGTTTTCCGGCTTGCATAAATTGTAAGAGAGCCATTTGCGCTGTGGCATCTTGACAGGCAATACGATCAGGCGCAAAATTTACATAATCTGTTCCCCTCTCAAAAGCTTGGGTGGGAGATCCACTCCATAAATGTGAATACAATATTTTTTCTGTAAGGGTAAGTGGTTTATTTAGATGTTTTCGTGCTGCTGCAACACGCTGTTCTATTTTTGTATAAACGCCTTGGATAATATTTATGTCAAATGCCATTTTTTTTTGCAGTTAAAATTCCCACAAAAGTAACAAATCAGGCTCTTTTAAATAAATAAATTTGCGTTTAGATTTATTTAAAATAGAAATATATAGCTTGGATTTAAATATGTATTTGAAAATGTGCATTTAATAACAAAAATTTTACCCAAAAAAAATAGTAAAATCAAAAAAATTCATAAATTTGCGCTCCTTAAAACAATATCGAAACATAAATAATTATGGCTAAAGAAAATTTTGACCGATCCAAACCCCACCTAAACATTGGAACAATTGGTCACGTAGATCACGGTAAAACAACGCTCACCGCTGCAATTACAAAAGTTTTGGCTGATGCCGGAATGTCTGAAGCAAAAAGCTTTGATCAAATTGATAACGCACCAGAGGAAAAAGAACGTGGTATTACGATCAATACCTCTCACGTAGAATATCAAACAGAAAATCGCCACTATGCGCATGTTGACTGTCCTGGTCACGCCGACTATGTTAAAAACATGGTTACAGGTGCCGCTCAAATGGATGGTGCTATTTTAGTTGTTGCTGCAACCGATGGCCCCATGCCACAAACAAGAGAGCATATCCTTCTAGGGCGTCAAGTTGGTGTGCCACGCATTGTTGTATTTCTCAACAAAGCCGATATGGTGGATGATGAAGAATTATTAGAACTTGTTGAAATGGAAGTTCGTGAATTGCTCTCTTTTTATGAATATGATGGAGACAATACCCCAGTGATTTTAGGATCTGCTTTAGGCGCTCTCAACGGAGAACAAAAATGGGTTGACACTGTACTTAAACTTATGAATGAGGTTGACGCTTGGATTGAATTGCCACAGCGCGATGTTGACAAAGATTTCTTAATGCCTGTTGAAGATGTATTTTCTATTACAGGTCGTGGAACTGTTGCCACAGGCCGAATTGAAACCGGAGTTGCTAACACTGGAGATGAAGTAGACATCATTGGTATGGGCGCTGAGAAATTAAAATCTACTATTACTGGAGTTGAAATGTTCCGTAAAATATTAGATCGTGGAGAAGCCGGTGATAATGTTGGTATCCTTCTTAGAGGTATTGAAAAAACCGATATCAAAAGAGGAATGGTTATCTGTAAGCCCGGATCAGTTACTCCACACGCTAAATTTAAGGCTGAAGTTTATATCTTGAAAAAGGAAGAAGGAGGCCGTCACACACCATTCCACAACAACTATCGTCCTCAGTTCTACGTTAGAACTACGGATGTGACTGGAAATATCAATCTACCAGACGGAGTTGAAATGGTGATGCCTGGGGACAACCTAACAATTACAGTTGATTTGATCCAACCTATTGCCTTAAGTGTAGGATTGCGTTTTGCTATCCGCGAAGGTGGTAGAACCGTAGGAGCCGGACAAGTAACTGAGATTTTAGATTAAACATCATTTGAAGTTTTTAACTTGACAAGTAAGGTGTCTGCTGTTGGCGGATGCCTTTTTGTCAAATAAAAACGGGTTTAGCTCAGTTGGTAGAGCACTGGTCTCCAAAACCAGGTGTCGGGAGTTCGAGCCTCTCAACCCGTGCCAGTAGAATATCAAGTTATGAGGGCGAGACCTTTTCCTCGGGTAAATTGGAGAAAGGCTCTCTGACTCATTAAAAAATAAAGAAAAAAATGCAAGGCATTTTAAGCTACATCAAGGATTCTTTTGAAGAATTAAAAACCAACGTTACTTGGACGGAGAGAAGTGAACTTCAGCGACTGGTGTCTATCGTTTTGGTTTTTTCCATTTTATTCTCTTTGGCTATTTGGGGCGCTGACACGGTTTTGTCTCGTGTGGTTCAATTTTATTTTAATTTATTAGGATAAGTATGACAACAACCACCTCAGATAAAAAATGGTATGTAATACGAGCAGTGAGTGGACAAGAAGCCAAAATTAAAGATTATATCCTTTCAGAAATTACGCGTTTTGGATACGACCACCTAGTTGAAGACATATTGGTACCTACCGAAAAAGTGATACAGATTCGCAATGGTAAAAAAATCAATAAAGAGCGTGTCTATTTTCCCGGCTATATTATGATTAAAGCCAATTTGTCCGGTGAAGTACCACACATAATCAAATCCGTCACAAACGTGATTGGATTTTTGGGCGAAACTAAAGGAGGAGATCCCGTTCCTTTGCGCAATTCAGAAGTGAACCGTATGCTCGGTAAAGTTGATGAATTGGCTCTGGCCACAGAACACGTTGCCATACCTTTTACGGTGGGAGAAAATGTGAAGGTGATTGATGGACCCTTTAATGGGTTTACGGGTGCTATTGAAAATGTAAATGAAGAAAAAAGAAAACTTGAAGTAATGGTTAAGATCTTTGGGCGAAAAACGCCTTTAGAGTTGAGCTATATGCAAGTAGAAAAAATTTAAAAAAAGAGAATTTTTAAACAAAGAGTAGGACAACTGACCCGCTTCCAACCACGTTGAACTACTCAAATAAATGATGAATATCTAAAATGGCAAAAGAAGTAAGTAAAGTTTTAAAACTACAAGTTCGGGGAGGTGCTGCGAATCCGTCGCCACCGGTCGGACCCGCGCTAGGTGCTGCAGGGGTTAACATCATGGAATTTTGCAAGCAATTTAATGCTAGAACACAAGAAAAGCAAGGCAAAATTCTTCCGGTAGTAATCACTGTTTTTAAAGACAAATCTTTTGAGTTTGTTATTAAAACACCTCCGGCGGCCGTTCAACTGATGGAAGCAGCCAAAGCTAAAAAAGGATCTGGCGAACCCAACCGAAACAAAGTGGCTACGGTCACATGGGATCAAATTCGCACTATTGCAGAAGACAAAATGCCAGATTTAAATGCCTTTACCATTGAATCTGCAATGAAGATGGTGGCAGGCACAGCACGTTCTATGGGATTTAAAGTTTCTGGAACCGCTCCTTTTTAATTATTAAACTTTTAAGCAATGGCACGACTAACGAAAAAGCAAAAAGAAGTTCGCTCTAAGGTAGATTCAAAAACCTTATATAGTCTCGGAGAGGCTTCGAGCTTAGTAAAAGAAATAACAACAACAAAATTTGACGCCAGTATTGATTTGGCCGTTCGTTTGGGCGTTGACCCTCGAAAGGCAGATCAGTTGGTGCGCGGGGTGGTAACCTTACCTCACGGAACAGGTAAACAAGTTCGCGTATTGGCCTTGGTCACTCCTGACAAAGAAGAAGAAGCTAAAGCTGCTGGTGCAGATCATGTAGGTTTGGATGACTATCTTCAAAAAATTAAAGACGGCTGGACAGATATTGATGTGATTGTTACCCTCCCTAGTGTGATGGGGAAATTGGGACCCTTAGGGCGAGTGCTCGGTCCAAGAGGATTGATGCCCAACCCTAAAACAGGCACCGTAACCATGGAAGTGGGTAAAGCAGTGAGTGATGTGAAAGGTGGAAAAATTGACTTTAAAGTGGATAAAACAGGAATTATTCATGCCGCTATTGGCAAAGCCTCTTTTACTGCCGAAAAGATTCAAGAAAACGCCGATGAACTCTTAAAAACCATCATAAAGTTGAAACCTTCAACGGCCAAAGGAGTTTACTTAAAAAGTATTTTTATGTCTAGTACCATGAGTCCTAGCATTGCAATTGACACCAAAATCGCCTAAGGGCTTTCAAACGACAAAGACGATTACAATGACAAGAGAAGAAAAAAATATCGCAATAGAAAATATAAAAGAAAGCCTGCAAGGAACTAAAAACTTGTATTTAACAGATATTGCCGGGCTCAATGCAGCGCAAACTTCTGCTCTCAGAAGAGCTTGCTTTAAAGCCGGCATCAGATTGGCTGTGGTAAAAAACACCTTGCTGGCCAAGGCTATGGAATCTTCCGACACAGATTATGGCGTGTTGAAAGATATATTGAAAGGCAACACTTCTTTGATGTTTTCTGAAAGTGGAAACGCACCTGCAAAGATTATTAAAGAGTTTAGAAAAAAATCTGATAAACCTTTGTTAAAAGGAGCTTTTATTGAAGAAGCCATTTATGTTGGCGATGATCAATTAGAAGTTCTTACGGCACTAAAGTCAAAAGAAGAATTGATAGGAGATATTATTATGTTGTTACAATCTCCTGCCAAAAACGTTGTTTCTGCCCTGCAATCGGGGGGTGGTAAACTGGCTGGTATTATTCAAACACTATCAGAACGTTAATCCGATTCCTAATTTTGTACGCACTCTATATCAAATAAATAATTTTTAAACATTAAACACTAAAAAATGGCAGATTTAAAAGAATTCGCAGAGCAGTTAGTGAACTTGACCGTGAAAGAGGTTAGTGAATTAGCTGATATTTTAAAAAACGACTATGGCATTGAGCCTGCTGCAGCTGCTGTAGCAGTTGCTGGTCCTGCCGCAGCCGGAGGTGGAGACGCCGCAGAAGAAAAATCAGAATTTGATGTGATTTTGAAAGCTGCAGGTGGGTCTAAACTCGCTGTTGTCAAATTAGTAAAAGAATTGACAGGACTTGGCTTGAAAGAAGCCAAAGAACTTGTTGATAACGCACCTAGCCCCTTGAAAGAGGGTGTTTCTAAAGACGAGGCTGAAGGGCTTCAGAAGTCATTGGAAGAAGCAGGTGCCGAGGTTGAGCTTAAATAGTTTCATCACATACGAAAAGGGTAGGCTTTTGAAGTTTTTTCAAAGGCCTAAGCCCTTTTATAGACAATTGCCCCAACATTTTTTAAAATTTAATTTGAGTTAAATGGTCAAGCAAAATAGTTTACGAACCAACTTCGCCGGTGCACAAAACACCCCTCAGTATCCTGATTTTTTAGATATTCAAATCAAATCATTTCAGGATTTTTTTCAATTGGAAACCAAAACAGATGAACGTGCCGTGGAAGGTCTTTTTAATACTTTTAAAGAGAATTTTCCCATTACAGACACACGCAATCAGTTTGTTTTAGAATTTTTAGATTATTTCGTAGATCCACCTCGCTATACTATCCAAGAATGTATTGAACGTGGACTAACATATTCTGTGCCATTAAAGGCAAGACTCAAACTTTATTGTACTGACCCTGAACACGAAGATTTTGAAACCATCGTACAAGATGTTTTTCTGGGTACCATTCCCTACATGACCCCCAGTGGAACCTTTGTTATCAACGGTGCAGAACGTATTGTGGTGTCTCAACTCCACCGTTCTCCCGGAGTTTTCTTTGGACAATCATTTCATGCTAACGGAACAAAACTTTATTCAGCTCGCGTCATTCCTTTCAAAGGATCTTGGATTGAATTTGCCACCGACATAAACAGCGTAATGTATGCCTACATTGATCGAAAGAAAAAATTACCTGTGACCACCCTCTTTAGAGCCATTGGTTATGAGCACGATAAAGATATTTTAGAAATTTTTGACCTTGCCGAGGAAATTAAAGTCAGTAAAACCAGCCTTAAAAAAGTTTTAGGTCGTAAGCTCGCTGCTCGTGTCTTAAAAACTTGGCATGAAGATTTTGTTGATGAAGATACGGGAGAGGTTATTTCTATTGAACGAAACGAAATTTTAATTGATCGAGATACCGTCTTAGAAGCAGAGCATGGTGAAGAAATTATTGAAGCCGGTGTAAAAACCATTTTGTTACACAAAGTAGATGCGCATATGTCTGACTATGCCATAATCTATAACACCCTCCAAAAAGACCCCACTAACTCAGAAAAAGAAGCCGTAGAGCACATTTACAGACAACTCCGAAATGCTGAACCACCCGATGAAGACACGGCAAGAGGAATTATTGATAAACTCTTTTTCTCTGATCAACGCTATAACCTTGGTGAGGTTGGGCGCTACCGAATGAATAAAAAACTAGGCCTTGACGTGGAGATGGACAAACAAGTTTTAACCAAACTTGATATTATCACCATTGTTAAATACCTTATAGAATTGATCAACTCAAAGGCAGAGATTGATGACATTGATCACCTTTCAAACCGAAGAGTACGTACGGTTGGAGAGCAGCTTTCCTCTCAGTTTGGAGTGGGTCTAGCAAGAATGGCCCGAACCATTAGAGAACGAATGAATGTTCGAGACAATGAGGTTTTTACTCCCATTGATTTAATCAATGCGAAGACTTTATCCTCTGTAATCAATACCTTTTTTGGGACCAACCAATTGTCTCAATTTATGGATCAAACCAATCCGCTAGCAGAAATTACACACAAAAGACGTTTATCTGCTCTTGGCCCTGGAGGACTTTCGAGGGAACGCGCTGGGTTTGAAGTGCGTGATGTACACTACACCCATTATGGCCGTCTTTGTCCTATTGAAACTCCTGAAGGACCAAATATTGGTTTGATTTCTTCTTTGGGGGTATACGCAAAGGTGAACAACCTTGGATTTATTGAAACGCCTTACCGAAAGGTTGAAAACGGTGTGATTAACCTTAAAGAAACAATCTATTTAAGTGCCGAAGAAGAAGAAGATCAACTTATTGCACAAGCCAATATTGACTACGACAAAAACGGAAAAATCAAAAGTGATCGTGTCATTGCACGTGATCAGGCCGATTTCCCAGTGGTTACACCAGATCAAATCAATTATACTGATGTAGCACCCAATCAAATTGCGTCCATTTCTGCTTCACTGATTCCTTTCTTGGAGCACGATGATGCTAACCGTGCATTGATGGGCTCTAACATGATGCGCCAAGCCGTGCCCCTTTTACGTCCGGAGTCTCCGGTTGTGGGTACCGGCTTAGAGCAACAAGTGGCCTCTGATTCTAGAGTGTTGATCAATGCTGAAGGAGACGGCGTTGTAGAATATGTGGATGCCAATAAAATTGTGATTGACTATGACATTTCTGAAAAAGAAGAAATGGTAAGTTTTGATACAAATTCTAAAACCTATGAATTAATCAAATTTAGAAAGACCAATCAAGGCACTTGCATTAACCTTAAGCCCATTGTTAAAAAAGGGGATCGCGTGAGCAAAGGACAAGTACTTTCTCAAGGCTATGCCACAGAAAATGGCGAGTTGGCTTTAGGAAGAAATATGAAAGTGGCCTTTATGCCATGGAAAGGATACAACTTTGAGGATGCTATCGTAATTTCAGAAAAAGTGGTTCGAGAAGATATTTTTACCTCGGTACATATTGATGAATATTCGTTGGATGTTAGAGACACTAAATTAGGTACTGAAGAATTAACAGACGACATTCCCAACGTTAGCGAAGAGGCAACAAAAGACTTAGATGAAAACGGAATGATTCGTGTGGGGGCTGAAGTGAATCCAGGAGATATTCTTATTGGAAAAATCACCCCTAAAGGTGAATCAGACCCAACCCCAGAAGAAAAATTGTTGCGAGCCATATTTGGTGATAAGGCCGGAGATGTAAAAGATGCCTCTCTAAAAGCAGCCCCTTCTTTACATGGAGTAGTGATTGACAAAAAGCTTTTTGTTCGATCAGTCAAAGACAAGCGTAAGCGCAACCAAGACAAAGACGAATTGGAAGCACTTGAGGTGACTTATGACAAGAAATTTGAAGCACTCAAAGGAACTTTGATCGAAAAACTTTTTGCCATTGTCAATGGTAAAACCTCCCAAGGGGTTAGCAATGATTTGGGTGAGGAAGTATTGCCTAAAGGAAAGAAATTTACGCTTAAAATGCTTTCTTCAGTGGATGATTATACACACCTCACCAAAGGAACTTGGACCACCTCAGACGAAACAAATGAACTCGTGGCCGACTTGTTGCACAACTATAAAATCAAGGAAAATGATTTACAAGGCGCATTGAGAAGGGAAAAATTTACCATTAGCGTGGGCGACGAATTACCCGCCGGAATTAAAAAATTGGCTAAGGTTTACATTGCAAAAAAACGCAAACTAAAAGTGGGTGATAAAATGGCTGGTCGCCACGGAAATAAAGGTATTGTGGCTCGTATTGTTCGAGAAGAAGAAATGCCTTTCTTGGAAGACGGTACCCCAGTAGACATTGTGTTAAATCCCCTTGGTGTACCTTCCCGAATGAATATCGGACAGATTTATGAAACCGTTTTGGGATGGGCCGGACAAAAATTAGGTGAAAAATATGCTACCCCCATTTTTGATGGTGCCACTATTGAGGAAATAAACGCCTTAACCGAAAAGGCAGGAGTGCCTCAATACGGACATACCTATCTCTACGACGGAGGAACTGGAGAACGTTTTGATCAGCCAGCCACAGTGGGTGTGATTTACATGCTTAAATTGGGTCACATGGTAGATGATAAAATGCACTCTCGCTCAATTGGCCCCTACTCGCTCATTACCCAACAACCCTTAGGAGGAAAAGCACAGTTTGGTGGTCAGCGATTTGGTGAAATGGAAGTGTGGGCACTAGAGGCCTACGGTGCTTCTAGTACCCTGCAAGAGATCTTGACCGTGAAGTCAGATGACGTGATTGGAAGGGCTAAAACCTACGAGTCGATCGTGAAAGGTGATACTCTCCCAGAACCGGGATTACCAGAATCTTTTAACGTGTTAATGCACGAACTTAAAGGATTAGGATTAGACATTCGTCTTGAAGAATAATTATTGATATAGAAATATATAGCTATGGCTCGAAATAACGAAATCATTACACAAAAAAAATTCAATAAAATTTCCATTGGATTAGCTTCTCCTGAAGTTATTCTTGGGAACTCACGCGGTGAGGTCTTAAAACCAGAAACCATTAATTACAGAACCCATAAGCCAGAAAGAGACGGCTTGTTTTGTGAGCGTATTTTTGGTCCGGTCAAAGATTATGAGTGTGCCTGCGGAAAATACAAACGTATTCGCTATAAAGGCATTGTGTGTGACCGCTGTGGGGTGGAAGTAACTGAAAAGAAAGTACGCCGCGACCGTGTGGGACACATCAATCTATTAGTGCCTGTGGCACACATTTGGTACTTCCGTTCTTTACCTAACAAATTAGGTTATTTGCTTGGGCTTCCGTCTAAGAAATTAGACATGATCATTTATTATGAACGCTATGTGGTCATTCAGCCCGGTATTGCCAAAAATGCCGAAGGAGAACCTCTTAAAAAGTTAGATTTCCTTACTGAAGAAGAATACCTAAATGCCTTTGAAGACCTGCCGGTGGAAAATCAATATTTGGAAGACAGTAATCCCGATAAGTTTATTGCTAAAATGGGTGCAGAATGTCTTATCGAACTTTTGTCTCGTATAGACCTGCAAGAATTGTCTTATGAATTGCGCCACAAAGCCAATAATGAAACTTCTAAGCAGCGCAAAACAGAAGCACTTAAACGCTTACAAGTAGTAGAGGCCTTTAGAGAAGCCAATGAACGTGGAGAGAATTTACCCGAATGGATGATCATGAAGGTTATTCCTGTAATTCCGCCTGAATTACGTCCTTTAGTTCCGTTAGATGGAGGCCGTTTTGCAACCTCAGACCTGAACGATCTCTATCGCCGAGTGATTATTAGAAACAACCGTTTGAAACGTTTGGTTGAAATTAAAGCCCCCGAGGTGATTTTGAGAAATGAAAAACGAATGTTACAAGAATCTGTTGATTCATTGTTTGACAACACTCGTAAATCTTCTGCCGTAAAAACAGAATCTAACCGACCCTTAAAATCGTTGTCAGATTCTTTAAAAGGAAAGCAAGGACGTTTTCGTCAAAACCTTTTAGGGAAACGGGTTGATTATTCTGCCCGATCTGTAATTGTGGTAGGACCTGAATTGAAATTATACGAATGTGGTTTGCCCAAAGGTATGGCTGCTGAGCTTTATAAACCGTTTGTAATTCGGAAACTTATTGAGCGTGGGATTGTAAAAACGGTGAAATCGGCTAAAAAGATTATTGACCGTAAAGAACCTGTGGTTTGGGATATTTTAGAAAATGTGCTCAAAGGACATCCCGTCTTATTGAATCGGGCTCCCACCTTGCACCGCTTGGGTATCCAAGCCTTTCAACCCAAATTAATCGAAGGAAAAGCCATACAGTTGCATCCCTTAGTATGTACGGCATTTAACGCCGACTTTGATGGAGACCAAATGGCTGTTCACTTACCCCTAGGCCCAGAAGCTATTTTGGAAGCGCAAATGCTGATGTTGGCCTCTCACAATATTTTAAATCCGGCCAATGGATCTCCAATCACCGTTCCTTCACAAGACATGGTTTTGGGCTTATACTATATGACCAAAGCCCGAAAATCGACACCCGAAAAAGTAGTGAAGGGAGAAGGCTTAACGTTTTATTCTGTAGAAGAAGTACATATCGCTTATAATGAAAAACGTGTGGATCTTAACGCCATCATCAAAATTAGAGTCAAGGAATTTGATGCGGCCGGAAAAGCCCATTACAAAATGACTGAAACCACCGTGGGACGAGTATTGTTCAACGAAGTGGTGCCCGATAAAGCAGGATTTTTCAATACGGTGTTAACCAAAAAGAGTCTGCGAGAAATTATTGGAAAAATTCTAAATGCAACTAGCGTTCCTGAAACGGCAGCCTTTTTGGATAAGATAAAAGACATGGGCTATGGTTTTGCTTTTAAAGGAGGATTATCCTTTAGCTTAGGTGATATTATTATTCCCCCAGAAAAGCTCGATATGATCGACGATGCCAACGGACAGGTGGAAGGCATTATGTCAAACTATAATATGGGATTAATCACCAATAATGAGCGGTACAATCAGGTGATAGACGTTTGGACATCGACCAACGCCAAGTTGACCGAGTTGGCCATGAAACGTATTAGCGAAGACCAACAAGGATTTAACTCTGTATATATGATGCTAGACTCCGGGGCTCGGGGATCTAAAGAACAAATTCGTCAGCTCACCGGAATGCGTGGCTTGATGGCAAAACCCAAAAAGTCTAATGTGGGAGGCGGTGAGATTATTGAAAACCCCATTCTATCTAACTTTAAAGAAGGACTTTCTATTTTAGAATACTTTATTTCCACCCACGGAGCTAGAAAAGGATTGGCCGATACAGCACTGAAAACGGCCGATGCAGGTTATTTAACAAGACGTTTGCACGATGTTTCTCAAGATGTGATTGTCAACCAATTGGATTGTGGCACTTTGCGAGGTGTTGAGGTAGAACCCCTTAAGAAAAACGATGAAATTGTTGAGTCTTTAGGAGAACGTATTTTGGGTCGTGTGGCCTTACATGAAGTGATTGATCCCTCCACAAATGAAATCCTTGTGGGCGCTGGAGAACAAATTACTGCCGATGTGGTAGCAGCCATAGAAAACACCCCCATTAGTGCTGTTGAAGTGCGCTCTCCGCTCACTTGTGAAGCACTTAAGGGTATTTGTGCCAAATGTTATGGTAGAAACCTTGCCACCGGCAAAATGGTACAAAAAGGAGAAGCTGTTGGCGTTATTGCAGCACAGTCCATTGGTGAGCCCGGGACGCAGCTAACGTTGAGAACTTTCCACGTGGGAGGTGTGGCTGGAAATATTTCTGAAGAAAACAGCATTACCGCTAAATTTGATGGTATTGCAGAAATTGAAGACCTTAAAACCGTAAACGGTACTGACAGTGAAGGAAATCCAGCTAAAATTGTAATTTCCAGAACTTCAGAATTAAAGTTGTTGGATATCAAAACCAAAAACGTTTTGAACACCCAAAACATTCCCTATGGAGCCGTTTTGGTGATTGATAATAAAACGAAAGTGAAAAAAGGAGACCGGATTTGTAGCTGGGATCCCTTTAACGGAGTGATTGTTTCCGAATTTTCTGGTAAGATTGTTTATGAAAACATTGAGCAAGGTTTAACCTATCAAGTTGAAATTGACGAACAGACCGGATTCCAAGAAAAAGTAATTTCAGAATCGCGAAACAAAAAGCTCATTCCAACGCTTTCTATTGTAGATAAGAAAGGAACCACATTGCGTTCATACAATCTTCCTGTGGGTGCCCACTTGATCGTTAATGAAGGCGAGAGCATCCAAGAAGGAAAGATCTTGGTAAAGATTCCAAGAAAATCGGCCAAGTCTGGAGATATTACTGGTGGTTTACCTCGTGTTACGGAATTGTTCGAAGCTCGAAACCCCTCCAACCCGGCTGTTGTTTCTGAAATTGATGGGGTGGTGTCTTTTGGAAAAATCAAACGTGGAAACCGAGAAATCATTGTTGAGTCTAAATTTGGTGACATAAAGCGCTATTTAGTAAAATTGTCAAACCAGATTTTGGTACAAGAAAATGACTTTGTGAAAGCAGGTATGCCGTTGTCTGACGGCTCTATTACCCCGGCAGATATCTTAGCCATTAAAGGCCCATCTGCCGTGCAACAATATTTGGTCAATGAAATCCAAGAAGTGTATCGCCTTCAAGGTGTAAAAATTAATGATAAACACTTTGAAGTGGTGGTGCGTCAAATGATGCGAAAAGTACGTATTAATGATCCTGGAGATTCCATTTTCTTAGAAAATCAATTGGTGTTTAAATATGACTTTATTCGTGAAAATGATGCCCTTTATGGCATGAAAGTAGTTGAAGAGGCCGGTGATTCGGAAAATCTGAAAGCAGGGCAGATTATTAGTTCCAGAACTTTGCGTGATGAAAATTCGATCCTAAAGCGGGAAGATAAAACCCTTGTGGTGGCTCGTGATGCTGCGCCAGCCACGGCCACACCAGAATTGCAAGGAATTACTCGTGCTTCACTACAAACCAAATCCTTTATTTCAGCTGCCTCTTTCCAAGAGACCACCAAGGTGCTTAATGAAGCAGCGGTGAACGGAAAAGTAGATAGTCTAGAAGGATTAAAAGAAAACGTGATTGTGGGTCATAAGATTCCTGCCGGAACGGGTCTGCGAGAGTATAACAATGTGATCGTTGGGTCCAAAGATGAGTATAATAGCTTGTTGATCAACAAAGAAGAGGAAGAAGAAATCAGTTTCTAATGAGTGATTCTAAAGACGATAAAAAGCAATTGAATATTTCCCTTGACGAACAGACCGCCGAAGGTATATATTCCAATTTGGCCATCATCAATCACTCCCCTTCTGAGTTTATTGTAGATTTTATTACTGTGATGCCCGGAGCTCCAAAGGCTAAGGTGAAATCACGGGTGATTCTTACGCCGGAGCACGCCAAACGCTTTCACAAAGCCTTGGGCGATAACCTCCAACGTTATGAAACTGCACAGGGGGAAATTAAAACCAATGAACCCCCGCCCATTCCCTTAAACTTTGGGCCAACGGGTGAGGCATAAAACGTAAAAACCCCTTTCCAATTGGAAGGGGGTTTTTGGTTTTTGTTAGATTTAAATAAATCTAATAAAGCCCCCTTAATTTTTAAAGAATCACCTCAGCAAATAACATGTAAAGTGTATTTTAATCGTCTTTGAGTGTTGAAAAGCACTCGAATTTTTAACTATATTAATTTTAAAGTCATTTAAAAATGAGATTATTCTAAAACTCCGACGTAAAAAAGAAGTCTACACCCGGATATTTTTCTTGGGTCATTTGAAGGGAAAAAGCAGAATCGGCTAAAAAGACCAATTGGCCATGTTTATCAAGGGCTAAAAACTTTTGTTTAACCCGTTTAAATTCTACAAAATCAGAATGGTCTTCATTCGGGGCTTGCACCCAACATGCCTTGTGCACGACAAGGTTTTCAAAGCTACAACGTGCTCCATATTCGTGTAGCAATCGGTATTGGATCACCTCAAATTGGAGGGCACCCACAGTGCCAATCACTTTTCGGCCGTTTAGGTTGAGTGTAAACAATTGGGCCACCCCTTCATCCATTAATTGGTCTATGCCTTTGTGGAGTTGTTTGGCTTTGAGCGGATCAGCATTGTTGATGTAGCGAAAATGTTCGGGAGAAAAACTTGGGATGCCCAGAAATTGAAGGGGTTCATTTTGGGTGAGGGTGTCACCAATTTTAAAATTTCCGGTGTCGTGTAAGCCCACAATATCCCCCGGATATGAAATGTCTACCAATTCTTTTTTCTCGGCAAAAAAGGCGTTGGGGGCTGCAAATTTTAATTTTTTACCTAAGCGCACATGTAAATAAGGGGTGTTGCGTTCAAAAGTGCCTGAAACCACTTTAACAAAAGCCAATCGGTTGCGGTGGTTGGGATCCATATTGGCATGGATTTTAAACACAAAGCCGCTAAAGTTTTTTTCATCTGGTGCCACTATACGTTCTGCTGCTGCTTTAGGTTGGGGGGTGGGTGCAATATCAATAAAACAATCGAGCAGTTCTTGTACGCCAAAGTTGTTTAGAGCTGATCCAAAAAAAACAGGTTGTAGCGAACCGTTTAAAAAATCTTCCACCGAAAAGAGAGGATAAATGCCCTCTACCAACTCCAATTCTTCTTTTAAGGTTTGAAGTGCTGTGCTGCCTAATGCATTTTCCAATTGGGGGTCTTCCAATTGGGCGAAGGCTTCCGTTTTGGAACGGGTTTGTTTAGAGCCGCCCTCAAACAACTGAATATTTTTTGCCCATAGATTATAGATACCTTTAAAATTTTGTCCCATACCAATGGGAAACGAAAGCGGACATACCCTTAAGCCTAATTTTTGCTCCACCTCGTCCAAGAGATCAAAAGCGTCTTTTCCTTCTCGATCCAGTTTGTTAATAAACACTATGATGGGAATGTTTCTCATACGGCACACCTCCACCAATTTCTCCGTTTGTTCTTCCACCCCTTTGGCCACATCAATGACCACAATCACGCTGTCCACTGCAGTGAGCGTACGAAAGGTGTCTTCGGCAAAATCTTTGTGTCCGGGAGTGTCTAAAATATTGATTTTCTTGCCTTTGTAATGAAATGCCAATACCGAGGTAGCCACAGAAATACCCCTTTGGCGTTCAATTTCCATAAAATCACTGGTGGCTCCTTTTTTGATCTTGTTGGATTTTACGGCTCCAGCCTCTTGAATGGCTCCACCAAAGAGCAGGAGCTTTTCGGTAAGGGTCGTTTTTCCAGCATCAGGATGTGATATGATACCAAAGGTGCGTCTGCGCAACAATTCTTCTTGAAAACTCATGCTTAAATTTTAGCAAAAATATTATTTTTAATGAGAGGGGATTTAATGCCAACAGTATTTTAAAAAATAATCGATACTTTTGTGTGTTGCATGAAAGAAGAAAGAGTAATTTTGGTTGATCCCAACGACCAACCCCTCGGCACAATGGAAAAAATGGAAGCTCACCAAAAGGGCTTGTTGCATCGTGCTTTTTCTGTTTTTATAGTAAATTCAAAAGGAGAATTGTTATTGCAAAAACGCGCTTTACACAAATATCACTCTCCGGGTTTATGGACCAACACTTGTTGCAGCCACCAGCGAGAAGGGGAGACCACTCAAGCGGCGGCTGCCCGTCGGTTAGAAGAAGAAATGGGGATGCAGACACCCCTCACTTTTTTGTTTTCTTTCATTTATAATGCCACTTTTGATAATGGCTTAACCGAACACGAATTGGATCATGTTCTTTTAGGTATTGCGGATACAGCACCTCAAATTAATTCTGAGGAAGTGGCTACTTGGAAATGGATGAAACTTAATGATTTGGATAGTGACATTCAAAAGCATGAAGCCCATTATACCGTCTGGTTTCGCATCATTTTTAAGCGCTTTTACAAGTATTACAAAACTCATCAAAACAAGCACACATGACAGTAACCGTTCATAGAAAAGCACATTTTAACGCCGCACATCGTTTGTATCGAAAAGATTGGGATACAGCTCAAAACGAACGCATTTTTGGAAAATGTGCCAACCCGCTTTATCATGGTCACAATTATGAACTTATTGTGAGTGTTACCGGGCCAATTGATCCCGAAACGGGCTATGTTATCGATATGAAAGTACTTAAAGACCTGATTAAAGAACAGGTGGAAGATCCTTTTGACCACAAAAACCTAAACGAAGAAGTGGAGGCTTTTGCCGATCTTATTCCTACAGCCGAAAACATTGCCGTTGTAATTTACCGCAATCTTAAACCCCACTTGGAGGCCAATATGGCTCTTGAAGTTACTTTATATGAAACCCCTAGAAACTTTGTAACCTACGCTGGATAAGATGTTAGAGGTCGGTAGTGCCATTCCTGATTTTTCATTAAAAGATCAAAGCGGAAATGTGTTTGATAGCCAGATTATTATTGGCAAAAGACCTTGTGTAATTTATTTTTATCCAAAAGATTTTACGCCAGGATGCACGGCAGAATCTTGTGGGTTTCGAGATCATTATAACGATTTTCAATCGCAGGGGGTAGCGGTGATCGGCATTAGTTCGGACAGTGTTCAGCGGCACCAAAAGTTTGCTTCAATATTTGACCTTCCTTTTATTTTACTTTCTGATCCAAATCAAGTGGTGCAAAAGATGTTTGGTGTAAAAGCACAGTTTTTTGGTCTACTCACCCAGCGTATAACTTTTGTTGTTAATAAACAGGGATTGGTGGTTAAAGTATATCAAAGTCAATTGGCAAAAGGACATATACAAGCTAGTTTAAAAGCAATAAAAACCCTCTAGGTTTTTATGATTAATTTTTTATATATTTAAATAAAAACTAATTCTATGGCTAGCATTCGTCAACTCAAAAA